>JALZWD010000033.1 GCA_023300365.1 Flavimaricola sp.
AATCTTCGATCGAAGATTATCGCGCCACGAGATTTTTCGGTCGAAAAATCTCGTTTAAGCCGCCGCGCCGCCCCCAAAAAAATATCCAACATCCACGTCGGCTCAACTCAATGGTCGCTCTGCGGAGCTAAGGCAAGCATTTCGTTGACGGTTACAAACGCAAAGCCCCTTGCGCGCATCCCCTCAACGATCATGGGCACCGCCGCACGGGATGCACCGCTATTTTCATGCATCACATGAAGTAAAATTATCGATCCTGGCTTGGCCGAAGCAATGACATAGTCCGCAATCTCACGCCCACCCGCATCGTCAGCGACACCACTCTCCGGCTCTACATCCCACATCACTGTTGTACGTCCCATCTGGGCCAAGACCCATGGCAAAACAACGAGCTTCTTGCCATAGGGTGGTCGGAACGTCAGTGGTCCACCGTAGCCTGCCGCACGGATTACCGCATCCGTATTCTCAATTTCGCGGCGTACTCGGTCAGGCGATATCAACACCATTCGGTCATGGTGCCATGCGTGATTGCCCAATTCGTGCCCCGCCTCGGCGAGCGCACGCACCTGCGCTGTCGCCTCGGACGCCGGAGCGCCATTTATGTAAAACGTGGCAACAACATCCAGCGCGGCCAGCATGTCGATCACGCCCTGAGTGTGTCCAATCGTTGGCCCGTCGTCAAAGGTTAAGGCAACCACCTGAGCTTCGGTCTCTACTCGCGCGACCAGCTCTCCAAAAAGCTGAAACTCGCGCGCTCGGCTTAGTTGGTACAGACCTGCCAAAATAACGAGCACGACACCGAAGAGCACGGAAAACCTGCGGTACCAATGAAAGTTCAACAGCGCACCAGAGCGCCCCCACGGGCATCGCTATTCGGCAGCCACCGCACCGGGGTTATTGGGATGTGTTGTCCAGTTTGCATAGTCATCTGAGACAACCTTTCCTGTGCGCGGATCAACCGTTCCCGCAGGCAAGCGTTCCATCGTAATGCAGTCTTCAACTGGACAGACATCCACGCATAAATTACAGGCCACGCATTCCGCATCAATCACCTCAAACACGCGATCAGCCGACATCGAAATCGCCTGATGCGACGTGTCTTCGCAGGCTGCGTAGCACCGGCCGCATTGGATGCAATCATCTTGACTAATCTTGGCCTTAGAAATCGCATTTAGGTTAAGATACTGCCAATCCGTCACATTCGGCACAGCCTTCCCAATGAAATCCGCCGTGCTGGAATACCCCTTCTCATCCATCCAATCGGACAGCCCGCGCTTCATTTCTTCGACGATCTTAAATCCATAGGTCATCGCGGCAGTACAGACTTGAACATTGCCAGCCCCCAACACCATAAATTCCGCCGCATCCCGCCATGTCGTGACACCGCCAATTCCACTGATCGGAAGGCCCGGCGCCTTGGGGTCGCGGGCAATTTCGGCAACCATATTCAGCGCAATCGGCTTGACCGCTGGGCCACAAAACCCGCCATGCGATCCTTTGCCGTCGATCGATGGTTCGGGGCTAAAGCTGTCGAGATTAACACTCGTGATCGAAGATACCGTGTTGATCAACGACACCGCATCCGCTCCGCCATCGTGGGCGGCGCGCGCTGGATACCGGATATCAGAAATATTTGGGGTCAGCTTTACGATAACGGGTTTAGAGTAATACTGCTTACACCAGCGCGTCACCATCTCGATATATTCGGGCACTTGCCCTACCGCGGCCCCCATCCCGCGTTCGGACATGCCATGAGGACAACCGAAGTTCAGCTCAATCCCGTCGGCCCCGGTGTCTTCCACCAATGGTAAAATTGCTTTCCAGGCCTCCTCTTCACACGGCACCATGATCGAAGCGATGATGGCGCGATCCGGATAGTCGGCCTTTACACGTTTTATTTCCGCAAGGTTGGTGTGCAAATCACGGTCGGTGATCAGTTCGATGTTGTTGATCCCCATCACCTGCCGATCAGCACCATAAATCACCCCGTAGCGCGGACCATTCACATTCACAACCGGCGGCCCCTCGGCCCCCAGCGTCTTCCACACGACACCGCCCCATCCGGCCTCAAAGGCGCGGCGGACGTTGTATTCCTTGTCCGTTGGTGGCGCAGAAGCCAGCCAAAACGGGTTGGGGCTTTTGATGCCAATGAAAGTCGTTGTTAAGTCAGCCATGTTTTCCTCCAAATTGGGGATTGCCCTGCGCTTATCTTTCCGCCGTTTGGGTCACAAATAATTGGCCATCGCAAAGCCCGCAAACCCAAGCAGCAGCGACGCCCCGCCTGCCACGCGCAATGGTGTTTTTGTTTTGCCCGTCACCAGCCAAATGATCAAAAGCAAGATACCAAGCGGGATCAGCGTCACTGACATCCAAAGACCCAATAATTCCGTGTTCATTCTATTTTCCTCCTAGAACTGTATGAATATTTTCGGCGGCATCGCGCCCTTCGGCCACCGCCGTTACCGTCAAATCATCGCCGCCGCTGGCACAATCTCCACCGGCCCAAACCCCTTTCATCGAGGTTTGCCCAGCGCCAGTCACCGCAATTTTCCCACCCTCAACAGCAAGCCCGGCATCGGTCACCAATGTCTGACCGATCGCTTTGAATACTTGATCCGCACCAAGGCGCAGGCGTTCGCCAGTGCCTTTCAATTTGCCGTTTTC
>JALZWD010000034.1 GCA_023300365.1 Flavimaricola sp.
TGAGCGACGCCGCCGAGAAGGCCGGCAAGAATTTCGCCGCTGGGCACAACTTTCTGGGTCTGCCAGGATACGAGAGGATGAAGGCCATGCGCGACGCGGGCGAGTTGGGCCGTGTGTCGGGCGCAGAGATTAACTGGTGTTTGCCATTGGCACCGCTGCGGTCGGGGCCATACGGCATCTGGCTTTTGCGCGAGCCGCAGAA
The DNA here is from genome assembly GCA_023300365.1 of Flavimaricola sp. Lineage (GTDB taxonomy): Bacteria > Pseudomonadota > Alphaproteobacteria > Rhodobacterales > Rhodobacteraceae > JALZWD01. The sequence continues at coordinate 203 of JALZWD010000034.1, forward strand.
CCTGTTGTTGGAATTGGGCGCGCACCCGTTTTCCTTTGCGGTTGATCTGTTTGGACCGCTCGAAATCCTTAACCTGCAATTGGGACAGCCTGTTGAGCTGTCTGGTGGCGGGACGCGGCACCAAAGCTGGCGGATCTTGGCGCGTGCGGGCGAAGTCGAGATTAACTTTACCCTGTCGATGGTTGAGACGTTTGACGACCGCTCTGTTACTTTGCGCGGATCAACGGGCCGGGCGCGTTTGGATTATGCCAATGATGTGCTGACGGTTGAGCGCGACAACACCGCCGATCTGGTGGTGAACCCATTGCGCAAGGCGATGGGCCGCAGTTGGAATGAATTTCGCGAAGGCACGCGCAATGCGGGGCGTCAGTTGGTGTCTTTGAACCAGAAGAACCCTTACGGTCTGTCGTTTCGCGGCATGAACAGCGCCGTTTACCGCGCCCTTATTGAGGGCAAGCCGATGGACGACCGTTTTTCGGGCGCCTCGGCGGTGACGGTGATGAAAGGGTTGGACGATACCATTGCGATGATGCCCAAGATGGCCGCGCCCAAGGTGCAAAAGGGCAAGCCCAAGCCCAAAGTGATGGTGATCGGTGGCACCGGCTTTATTGGTCGGAACCTGACGCGCAATTTGGTGCAGCGCGGGCATGATGTGCGCGTGTTGTCGCGCGGCAAATTTGGCCCGTTTGACGATATTGCGGGGCATGTTGAGACCGTGGGCGTATCGCTGAGTGACAAAGCCGGATTGGTGGCCGCGATGCAGGGGATGGACGCAGTGTTCAACCTTGCCAAATCGATGGACGACACATGGGAAGCCGCGTTGAAAAACGATGTGGGCACCGCCGTTCGGATCGCCGAGGCCAGCCTTGAGGCCGGTGTGAAGCGGCTTATTTATACGGGCACAATCGCATCGTATGACATGTCCGATACCAACGGTAAAATCACCGAAGAGACCGGGTTTGGCGATATTGAACAGCGCAACATGTATGCCCGCTCGAAGGCCGAATGCGAAAAACGCCTGATGGCGATGCATAACGAGCGGGATTTGCCCGTGGTTATTGCCCGGCCCGGTATTGTGGTGGGCGAAGGTGGTCCGCTTCAGCATTGGGGCATTGGTCGTTGGCACGGCGCGGGCGCGCTGCGTCTTTGGGGCAATGGGCGCAATATTTTGCCGTTTGTGTTGGCCGATGATGTCTCGGATGGTTTGATCCGGATGATGGATCACGAGGGTGCGGTGGGGCAGTCGTTTAACCTGATTGGCGAACCGATGTTTTCGGGGCGCGACTATTTCGATGCCATTCACCAGCGTTTGGGGGCCAAACTGAGGATCAGTTCGGGTAACCTTACGGCGATGTGGGCTTCGGATGGTGTAAAATACGGTCTCAAGCGCTATGCTTTGGGCCGTAAGGATGCGGTTCGTCCGTCTTTGGCGGATTGGAAATCACGCGGGCATTTGTCCCAATTTGTGAATGACCATCCCAAGGCCGTCCTTGGGTGGGCCCCCGAAACAGACCAAGAGGCATTCCTTAGGGGTGCGATTGATGAGGCGGGGTTGTTTGGCTTTTGAAGCTGAAGTTTGATCCCATAACCGCAACAATGGCTTAATTTCGCCTGTTTTGGACGTTCTACGTGTTGTGAACGTCCGCACATGCGGCAGCAATGGATATATAGTGATGAGTGATACACCCGCATATACGCGCAGACGCCCCCGTATGGACCCGGATGCGCATCGACGCATTTTGGCCGAAGTGGCGCGTGTTGGGCGACTTGATGCATCTGAGATTACAGATGCGACCAAGAATTTACGCGACGGGCTTTTGCAGCCCATCGAGGATGCGCCTGAGGCGGTAGATCTGCCGATGCAGGCCGCACCAGCAGCACCAGCAGCACCAGAGAGCGCAGCGGAGATGTCTTTGCCGCCTGCGGCGCATCAAGATGCTGTTGGCGATTTGCCGGCCCCTGCGGTTGCTGCGCGGCCCGACGTTTGGCCGTCGCTTGCCTCGATTGCGGTGAAGGGCAAAGTATTGGATCGCAATTTGGTCATTACGGCCAACCGGACCGATCCGGCCTATGCCTCGTTTGACGTTTTGCGCACACGTTTGGTGCAAGCGCTGCGGGAAAAAGGCTGGAAGCGTGTGGCGATCACGTCGCCAACATCTGGTTGCGGCAAGAGTTTTACGGCAACCAACCTTGCGATGACGTTGTCGCGGTATGAAAATTGCCGGACGGTTTTGTTGGATATGGACCTGCGCCGCCCAAGCCTTGCGCGGTATCTTGGCCAAAGCAAAGCCGGTAGCATGGGTGCCATGCTGCGCGGTGAGGTCTCGATGGCCGACCATCTTAAGCGGATGTCAGCGGAAGGTGCCAATATTGGCGATAACCTTGCGGTTGGATTGAATGATACGCCAGAGTCTTATGCGTCGGAGTTGTTTCAACAGCCCAAGACGACAGAGGTGCTCGACCAGATTGAAGCGGACCTAAATCCGGATGTGATCTTGTATGATTTGCCCCCTGCCCTTGCGCAGGATGACGTGATCTCGTTCCGTCAGCATTTCGATTGTGTGCTGTTGGTTGTGGGCGGTGGCCTGACGACGGCGAAAGAAGTGAAAGAAGTGAACCGCCGCATGGGTGAAGACAAGCCTGTGTTGGGTGTGGTTTTGAATATGGCCGAGGATAAATCGGACAACACTTACGTCTATTAGGCCGGGCGGCCCTCGCTGTGAGGGCTGTGCACTGTAGCGCCATGAAGGCGCATTAAAGCATCTAGAGACGCCCTACCGTAACGGTGGGGCGTCTTTTTATGTGTATGACTGCGGGGGAGGTGCGGTGTGCGTGGACGTTGACCCGTTGCAGGGTTTGCCATTGGCTGCTCTCGTGCTCCGCCCCCTACCCGCGCTCTTTGCCCGCGCTCTTTTTCTCGTGCTTGCCGAGTGGCGGCTCCCTGCTCTCGTGTTCTCAGCCCTTTGGGCA
>JALZWD010000035.1 GCA_023300365.1 Flavimaricola sp.
AAATGCCAAAGGCGACGAGGGCCGCAACAATCAGCAAACCCGTCCATTTGAAAACTTTACGCATGCGGCGCCCCTTTTTGATGTATTCCCCACCCCCCCAACAGCATTTTGTCAGGGGGGGGGCTTAGCGGCGGTCAACCGTTGGCGATTTTGTCGAGCACGCGGGCCCAAGAGCGGATGCCTTTGTGAAAGCTTTCGAGGCTGTATTTCTCGTTTGGTGAATGGATCAGATCGTCGTCGCGGCCAAAGCCGATCAGCATCGCGTCCATGCCAAGGATATCGAGGAAATGCCCGGCGATGGGGATCGAGCCACCACACCCCACAAAGGCCGCGGGGCGGGGCCATTCATCCGAGAGCGCAAGGCGGGCCTGTTCAAACATTGGGTTGTCTGTGGACATTGTGCTGGCTGTGCCCGCGCCATGATCGGTGAAGGTGACGGTGCAATCGGGGGGCAACATATCCTGAACCATTTTGCGGAAGGCTTCGCGGATTTTCCATGGGTCTTGGCCACCGACAAGGCGGAAGGAGATTTTGGCCGAGGCTTTGGACGGCAGCACGGTTTTGAAGCCATCGCCGGAATAGCCCCCGGTGATGCCGTTGACCTCGCAGGTGGGGCGCGACCAAACCATTTCGAGGGCAGAGCGACCAGCCTCGCCGGCGGGGGTGGTGAGGCCGACATCGGCCAAAAACCCTTTGGCGTCAAAGCCCAGATCCTGCCATTGCGCCATTTGCGCATTCGACAGTTCGGGGACATCGTCGTAAAATCCGGGCACGGTGATGCGGCCATCCTCGTCGTGCAGGGCGGCGATGATTTTGGACAAAACCCGGATGGGATTGATGGCAGCGCCGCCATACATGCCCGAATGCAGGTCTTTGTCGGGGCCTTCGATTGTCAACTCTTCGCCCAACAAGCCTCGTAACATTGTGGTGATCGCGGGGGTGTTGTCGTCAAACAGGCCCGTGTCGCAGATAAGTGCGATATCGGCGGTGAGCTCTTGGGCGTTGTCTTTCATAAACGGGATCAGCGATGGCGAGCCGCTTTCTTCTTCGCCCTCAAAGAACAGTGAGATTTTTGCAGGCAGGGTGCCGTGGACGGATTTCCAGGCGCGGCAGGCCTCGACAAAGGTCATCAGCTGGCCTTTGTCGTCGGATGTGCCGCGGCCCCGGATGACCCGGCCTTTTGGTGTGTCTTCGATTTGTGGATCGAAGGGGTCGTTGTCCCAAAGATCAAGTGGATCAACGGGTTGCACGTCGTAGTGGCCGTAAAAAAGCAGGTGTGGGCCGGCCCCTTCGGCGTGGCCCATGACCATTGGATGGCCGGGTGTTGGGCGTTTGGAGGCCTCAAAGCCGATGCTTGCGATATCAGTCACCAACCAATCGGCGGCGGTGTCGCAGGCGTCTTTGAAGGCCGGGTCGGTTGAGATTGAGGGGATGCGCAGCAGGGCCGACAAGCGGTCGAGGGCGGCGGGGAGTTCGGCATCGATTTGGGCAAGGACGGGATCAAGTTGGGCGGACATTACGGGGCCTTTCGGGGTGTGGTTTGGGACAGTTTGAGGGAAGTTTTAGGTGGTGTCGAGCAGACGCGGGGTTTGTTTGGTTACATCTTGCTGATAGGCTTGTGAAGTGACACGAGCGCCAAGCTGCGTCATCTTGGCACTGTATGCCCGCTGTGCGGGGGTGACCCTCTTGGAATTGAGGGCGTTTAATTTGGGAGAGACTACGATGAAGGTAATGTTGATGTTGGCCGGTGGGCTTGGTCTTGGGGTTGCGGCGACGTTTTTGCCAACCCATCAGGCAAGCGCGCAGGAAGGCTGCATGTGGGAAGCTGGCTTGAAGGCGTATGAGCTGGACGAAGATGGCATTACGGCGCTGTATGACTGTATCTCGGATGATCTGGCTGCGGGCTATGCGGGTGGTGACAACCCTGTTGCGGCCGAGTACCGCTCGTGGGGTGTGACGGCGACTGGCGCTGCGGCACCGGGTGCGCACAGCGACCGGATGCTTTTGACATTCGCCAACGACGTGGCGTTTGACACATATGTTGAATACGGTTTTGGCGATGATTTCGCGATGCCTGTTGGGTCGGTTTTGGCGAAAGAGAGCTTTAGCCTGCGTAACAATGGCGCCCCGCGCCCCGGTCCCTTGTTTATCATGACAAAGGTCGCCGCTGGCGAAGCCGATGAGTTTGACAACTGGGTGTACGGCGCGGTTCAGCCAAACGGCAACGCGATGCGGATTTCGCAGTCGTTCTGCCATGATTGCCACGTTGGCTTCGCGGACCAAGATAACCTTGGCTATCCGGCATCAGAAGTACGTTTGGGCCAGTAAGCGGACCCAAAGGGACAAGACACGCCCGCGTTTGTGAGAGATCAAAACGCGGGCGTTTTTGCGCGATATAAAAACCCCCAGATGCGACGAGCGGCCACACACCGAACCGGTGTTGTTTGCCGCGTGTTTGGGATATAAGAAAAGTGTTAAGACCGACTGGCATAGGGAATAGGCGTTTGAACTACGACGCGCAGCTGGATCACGCGATTGATCGTTTGCATCAAGAGGGCCGCTACCGGACCTTTATCGATATTGCCCGCAAAAACGGCCAGTTTCCGCACGCCACGTGGTCAAAACCCGATGGCACCGAAGCGCCTGTGACGGTGTGGTGCGGTAACGATTACCTTGGGATGGGGCAACATCCGGTGGTTTTGGCCGCAATGCACGAGGCGATGCAGACCGTGGGCGCAGGCTCGGGCGGGACGCGTAATATTTCGGGCACAACCGTTTATCACAAAGAGCTTGAGGCCGAGCTTGCGGATTTGCACGGCAAAGAGGCCGCATTGTTGTTCACCAGCGCCTATATCGCCAATGACGCGACGCT
>JALZWD010000036.1 GCA_023300365.1 Flavimaricola sp.
ACAAGAATTGGAACGATGAGGCAACAAAGGCCTCTTTTGCCGGACGTTCAATCAAACTCAGGCCCGGAACATCCCGAAGGCCCGCCTCAACCGCACGGTAGCGCGCATTCCACTTGCCCGCCTGTTCGACCAGCCGCCGCAATTGTGGCCGCAGAATCGCGGCGCGCAGGTTGTCCATCCGCCCCGAAATATTGGGCGTCTCATATTTAATCTGGGCAAAGGCTTCGACGGGCGGCGCTGCGCGGTGGCGCTCGAACAACATGTACGACCCCGACAACATAATCGCCCGCGCCATGCCTTGGGCATCATCCGAGATCAGCAAACCGCCCTCGCCGGAATTGACGTGTTTATAAGTCTGTGTCGAATAACAGCCAAACCTGCCCCAGCGCCCCGACGGTGTGCCATCCCAATTGGCCCCCATCGTATGCGCGCAATCCTCGATCACGGTCACGCCCGCCGCATTACAGATCGCCATAAGGCGGTCCATATCGCAAATATGCCCGCGCATGTGGCTTAGCAGCAGCACATCGGCCTGCGTAATCTTCGCCTGAAGGTCATCAAGATCAATCGCCAGATTATCGGTCACCTCGACATAAATTGGGACCCCGCCGACAGCCGCAATTGCACCGGGCACGGGGGCAAGCGTAAAGGCATTGGTCAGGACCTTATCGCCATGCGTCACACCACAGGCCCGCAGAGCCGTCGTCATCGCGACGCCACCAGACGCCACAGCAAGGCAATATTTCGACCCAACGCTTGCGGCGAACTCTTCTTCTAACAACGCAGCCTCGGCGATCTCGTCGTCGGCTGTGTTATAACGGTGCAGGCGCCCATGCTGCATCACCCGCAGCGCCGCCTCAATCCCGTCTGCGGGAATTGGTTCTTGCTGGGTAAAGCTGCCCTCAAAACGCTCAGTCATAGATTTAGGTCCTCAACAACATCCAACAGGGCATCATAATGGGGCAAAAGCGCCTCTGGCTCTAGGGCCAGCATGTCTCCACCGCCCGGTCCAAATGTCACAAGGATCGAGGGAACGCCGGCATTGCGCGCGGTATTGCGGTCGGTATCCGTGTCGCCCACCAAACATGTGCGGCCCAAATCACCGCCCAAACGGCGCACGGTTTCAAACAAATGTTCCGGGTCGGGTTTGCGCACCGGCAAAGTATCAGCCCCAAGCATCGCGCCAAATTCATCCCACACACCCTTTGAACGCAGCAGCTTTTCGGCCAGCCATTCCGGCTTGTTGGTGCAGATCCCCACCGCATATCCCGCATCGCGCAGGCGCCCCACGGCCTCCATGGCCCCGGGGTATATCACCGTATGAACATCAATTGCGCTGTCATAGGCCTCGAGGATATTGCGGTAATTGGCGTCCACCAGTACCTCGTTTTCAATCCCCAAATAGCCCAATCCGCGGCGCAACATAAACCGCCCGCCCTTGAGTGCTGCGCCATCATCGCGCCCCCTTTCAAGCAGATCGCCGTGGCCCATGGCGCGAAATACCGTATTGGCCGCTGCCAAAAGATCGCCACTTGTGTCCATCAAGGTGCCATCAAGATCAAAAACGACGCTGCGCATGGATTGTCTCCTTTTAGGCATCTGTAACGAACAGAAATGGGAAGTGAAGCCCCTGACGCTTGCCAGGTGGCTGCGCATATGATGATAGATAGACGAAAATCTAAAGGGCAGTCATGTCAATTAACCTTATTATCCTCGCCGCCGGTCAAGGCAGCCGCATGAATTCGGATCGGCCAAAGGTGCTGCATGAAATTGGCGGAGCGCCGCTTTTGGTGCATGCCATGAAGTCCGGCGCATCGCTTGAGCCTGAGAAGACCGTCGTTGTCGCGGGTGTCGGTGCCGAATTGGTCGAGGCCGCCGCCTTGGAATGGAACGACGAAATCACGACTGTGCGCCAAGACGAACAAAACGGCACGGGCCACGCGGTGCTCTGCGCCAAGGACGCGATGGCTGGTGCCGAGGGCGACGCACTTGTTCTTTATGGCGACACCCCGTTTATCTCGCCCGAAACCCTTGCGGCGATGCAGGCCGCTCGAACATATGCCGATGTTGTCGTGCTTGGGTTTGATGTGGCGGATCCCACCGCGCGCTATGGCCGATTGGTCACAACCGGCGAAGCCTTGGACAAAATCGTCGAGTTCAAGGATGCGACCGAGACCGAACGCGCAATTCCGCTGTGCAATTCCGGCGTGATCTGCGCCGACAGCGCTACGCTGTTCTCTTTGCTAGACGATGTCACCAACGACAATGCGTCGGGTGAATATTACCTTACCGACATCGTTGGCCTTGCGCGAGATCGCGGCCTTTCTGCTGCCGTGGTCAAATGCGACGAAGCCGAAACATTGGGCATTAACACACGCATGGAATTGGCCAATGCCGAGGCCGCGTTTCAATCCCGTGCCCGTGCGGCGCTTCAGGATGACGGCGTGACATTGGTTGCCCCCGAAACCGTGCATCTGGCCCATGATACCGTCATTGGCCGCGACAGCCTGATTGAGCAAAACGTGGTGTTCGGCCCCGGCGTTTCTATCGAAAACGGCGTGCGTATACGCGCGTTTAGCCACCTTGAGGGCTGCCATGTCTCATCGGGTGCCACCGTGGGCCCATTTGCCCGCCTGCGCCCCGGTGCCGAATTGGCCGAAGACACGCGCGTCGGCAACTTTGTCGAGATCAAAAACGCACAGGTCGCCAAGGGCGCCAAGGTCAACCACCTTACCTATATCGGCGACGCAGATATCGGTGCGCGCAGCAACATTGGCGCGGGCACCATTACCTGTAACTACGACGGCTACTTTAAACACCGCACGGTGATCGGCGAGGATGTGTTTGTCGGCTCAAACACCATGTTGGTGGCCCCTATCACAGTGGGCGACAATGCCATGACCGGGTCGGGGTCGGTGGTCACCGAGGATATCCCCGCCGATACCTTGGCGCTTGGTCGCGCCAAACAAACCAATAAAACGGGCCTTGCCAAACGGCTCAAAGACAAACTTCGCGCGGCAAAAGCTGCCGTGAAAAAAGACCTGAAAAAGGATAAGTAACATGTGTGGTATCGTCGGCGTTCTCGGCAATCATGAAGCGGCCCCTTTGCTGGTCGAATCCCTCAAACGGCTTGAATATCGCGGCTATGACAGCGCGGGCATCGCCACGGTGCACGACGACAAACTTGCGCGTCGCCGGGCCGTGGGCAAACTTGTCAATCTGTCCGACCTTTTGGTGCACGAACCGCTCGCTGGCAAATCGGGCATTGGCCACACACGCTGGGCAACGCACGGCGAACCCTCGGTCAAAAACGCCCACCCACATGCCTCCAAACAGGTGGCCGTTGTGCATAATGGCATCATCGAGAATTTTCGCGAATTGCGTGCACAACTTGCCAAAGTGGGTATTGGCCACGAGACCGACACCGATACAGAAACCGTCGCCCTATTGTGCCAAATGCACCTCAACGACGGCAAATCCCCGATCGAAGCCGCGGACCTGACGATCCAAGCGCTTGAGGGGGCATATGCGTTGTGCTTCCTATTCGACGGCGAAGACGACCTGCTGATCGCCGCCCGCAAAGGCTCGCCCCTCGCGATTGGCCATGGCAACGGCGAAATGTTCGTAGGCTCTGATGCCATCGCCTTGGCCCCGATGACAGATCAAATCACGTACCTTGAAGAAGGCGACTGGGCCGTTCTGACGCGCACATCGCTTGAGATCCGCGACGCCAATGGCAAACTGGCCAATCGTGAAAAGCGCCAGATCGCCATTGATGCCACCACCGTAGATAAAGGTGGCTACAAACACTTTATGGCCAAAGAAATCGCCGAACAGCCGTCGGTTTTGACAGACACCATCGCCCATTACCTTGGCGAAAACTCGATCAACGATCATGGCCTTGATTTCACCTGCGTTGACCGGATCACCATGGTCGCCTGCGGCACGGCCTCTTATGCCTGTCTCACTGCGAAATATTGGTTTGAACAGCTTGCAGGCATCCCGGTTGAGGTCGACGTGGCCTCCGAATTCCGGTACCGTGAACCCCCGATTTCGCCCAAAACAATGGCGCTTTTCGTCAGCCAATCGGGCGAAACCGCCGACACACTTGCGGCCCTGCG
>JALZWD010000037.1 GCA_023300365.1 Flavimaricola sp.
TTTGCGGGCACGTCGGCTGCGACGCAGCAAGACAGCACCACGGTGCAATCTTATTTAACATCGCGCGCGGCGTTATTGCGGCTGGATGGCGAACACGGGTTTAAGGCGCATTTCAGCAGCGACGATATCGACGCCATTCAACGCCTGCCTGAGGATGCGACCAATGAGGCGGCCTTTGGGGTGTTTCAAGATCGTGTGCGGATCAGTTATGACCCCACCGAGGGCATTATTCGCATGGAAGTGATTGCCGCCGATCCAGAAACATCGCAGCGATTTTCCGAAGCCCTGATTGGATATGCCGAAGAGCAGGTTGATCAATTGACCCAGCGTTTGCGCGAAGACCAGATGTCGGGCGCGCGGGCAAATTACGATCAATCGGAGTTGCGCCGGGATGCGGCCCTTGCCCAGCTTTTGGAAATTCAGCAACAGGTGCAACAGATCGACCCCGCAGGCGAGACCGCCGCGAGGATCAGCCAAATTTCGGCGCTTGAGACCCAGCGGCAGGAATTGCAGGTGTCGTTGAGCCAGCGTTTGAATGTGGCCAGCCCGAACGCGGCGCAGGTCAATGCCCTGCGCAACCAGATCCAGAGCATCAATGCCTTGATCGCCGAGATGCGCGCCGAGATGACGGCCAATGGATCGGGCGGATCTTTGGCGGCCAACAACACCGAATTGCGCCGGGCCGAGGAGAATTATGTTTTCCAGACCGGATTGGTGCAGCAGGCCTTGGCGGCGATGGAGACCAGCCGGATCGAGGCCAACAGGCAGGTGCGGTATCTGTCGCTTGGGGTGGAGCCGATTGCCCCGGATGAGGCGACCTATCCGCGGGCGTTTGAGAACACCGCCTTGGCGTTTTTGGTATTTGCGGGGATTTATTTGATGATCTCGTTGACCACCTCGATTTTGCGCGAGCAGGTGAATTCGTAAAAAAGGGGGGGTGCGGTGAACCGCACCCTACGTTGCGGGGCGTCCGGTTTGTGGGCGGTGCGGCGGCTTGCGGGGTCATGGAGGCCTCCGGCGGGAGTGTTGGCCAAAAGAAGCGATAAGAGGCGTGTGAGGCCGGGTGGGTTTTAACCTGTGGTTGGTTTGGGGTATGGCTTGCTTGTGTAAAAAGAGCGGAGCCTTGAGCAGATGACGGACGTAACAATTGGCGATTTGACTTTGTCGAATACCGGACCTTTGAGTGTGATCGCGGGGCCGTGTCAGTTGGAGAGCGCCGAACATGCCATCATGATTGCCCGGCATATGGCGGATGTTTGTGCGCGGCATGGGGCGGGGTTTGTTTTTAAGGCCAGTTATGACAAGGCCAACCGTACATCGGTGGCGGGCAAGCGCGGCATGGGGATTGAGGCGGGGCTTGCGGCATTGGCGCAGGTGAAGGCCGCGGTTGGGTGTCCGGTGTTGACGGATGTGCACAGCCCCGCGCAATGTGCCGTCGCGGCCGAGGTGGCCGATATTATTCAGATACCTGCGTTTTTGTGCCGGCAGACCGATCTGTTGTTGGCCGCCGGAGAGACCGGGGCGGTGGTGAATATTAAGAAGGGGCAGTTTCTGGCCCCGTGGGATATGCCCAATGTTGTGGCCAAGGTGGAGAGCACTGGCAACGCCCGGATCGCGTTGACCGAGCGGGGCACGTCGTTTGGGTACAACACCCTGGTGGCCGATATGCGTGCCCTGCCCCAGATGGCGGCGACCGGGTATCCGGTGATTATGGATGCGACGCATTCGGTGCAGCAGCCCGGCGGGTTGGGCGGTGCGTCTGGTGGGCAGCGGGAATTTGCGCCTGTGATGGCGCGGGCGGCCGTGGCCAATGGTGTGGCGGGTGTGTTTATTGAGACCCATGAGGCGCCCGACACCGCGCCGTCGGATGGGCCCAATATGATCCCGTTGGATCAGATGGATGGGTTGATCGAGACGTTGATGGCGCTGGATGCGGTGGCAAAGGCGCGTCCGCTGGCGATGTGATGCGGCCAAGACTTGGCGATTGGCGGGGGGATGGTTAGGCTGGCCGATATCGGGGCCAAAGCGTTGGGGGAATTGTGCGCTTTATCTTAACGGTTTTAATGTGCCTGCCGCTTTGGTTAGCGGCCCCAGCCCACGCGCAAGTTGAGGGGCCGACGGGGCCTATTGCGACGCAGACCACGCCACAGCAAGACGCCAATATGGCGCGGCGGATACGCGATATTTTGGGCGAGTTGGGCGGATACGACCAGGTGAGCGTGGCGGTGAGCGAGGGCATTGTGACCCTTGACGGCATCACCACATCCGACGACGAGGCCGATGCCCTGACCCGTTTGGTGGCGCGCATGGAGGGTGTTGTTGCGATCAAAAACGAGGTCGCGGGCAGCACCGATATCGCAGAGCGCCTGAACCCCACTTTGGACCGGTTTCGCGCGCGGCTGGCGCAGGTGATGACGGCCCTGCCGATTGTGCTTATTGCGGCGACGGTTTTTGCGATTGTGGTTTTCGCGGGATATTTGTTGTCGCGGTGGCGCAGGCCGTGGGACAAGCTTGCGCCAAATCGGTTTATCGCCAATTTATACCGCCAGATCGTGCAGATCGCCTTTGTGATTGGCGGGCTTGTCATTGCGCTTGATATTTTGGATGCCACCGCCCTTTTGAGTACGATTTTGGGGGCCGCGGGGATCATTGGTTTGGCCTTTGGTTTTGCGGTGCGCGATACGGTTGAGAATTATATCGCCTCGATCATGCTCTCGATCCGGCAACCCTTTCGGCCCAATGATACGGTCGAGATTAACGGCGATGAGGGCAAGGTGATCCGCCTCACGGCGCGTGCGACAATCCTGTTGTCGTTTGACGGCAATCACATTCGCATCCCCAATGCGACGGTCTTTAAAAGCCGCATCGTGAACTATAGCCAGAACGACGCGCGCCGATTTAAGTTTGGCCTTGGGGTTGATCCCAATTGCGAAATCGAAGCCGCGCGGCGCTTGGCTGAGGCCACGGTGCAGGGGTTGCCGTTTGTTTTGACCGAACCTGCGGCGCTTGCGTGGATTGATGCAATCGACGAGGGCGGCGTGCAGATCACCGTCACAGGATGGATCCATCAGCATGATACATCCATGGCGCGCGCCAAAGGCGAGGCATTAAGACAAGTAAAGCTCGCGCTTGAACGCGCCGGCGTCACCCTGCCTGACACCACCTACCGGATTGTGGTGGATGGCGCTCTTGGCTCAGAGGCATTGCCCGCCAAGCCCCGAAAAGCGCAGGAAAATTCCGACACC
>JALZWD010000038.1 GCA_023300365.1 Flavimaricola sp.
TGGGATTTTCCTTCGCTGGTATATGCGGGAAGGAGAAATGTTGTCATGTCCAAAAGGCGATCAAAAAACGGGGTAAATAGAGGGTCTTGGGCCACGAACCCTGCCACGGCAGCGTCGCGACCATCAAGGGCGCGCAGGGATGGCTCCCAATGAGGATTGCGTAAGAACCGCACGTCATGGACCAAATCAAGTCCACGCGGGAGGCCCCGCTTAAATGAGAATGACTGTACGGTGACGGAAAGCTTGCGGCCATCGGAAGGGGCAAACCAATGCTCAACCTCGGCGCGTGTGTCGTGCACAGAGAGGCCAGTCGTGTCGATGACGACATTGGCGCGCGCGCGGATCGGCACCAACATTTCAATTTCGCGTTGAATTCCGGTGAGCGTTGAGGCCGCATTCGCCAATGGGTGGCGGCGGCGCGTTTCGGAATAACGACGCACCAATTCAGTTTCGTTACAATCAAGGTAGAGGACCTGATCATCGATGGTTTGATCGTTGGACAACGACGAGAGTGTATCGATCATGGCATCTATGCTGAAATCGCGGTTGCGCACATCAAGACCGATCGCGAGTTGCCGCGACAGGGGTGGGCCATCGAGAAGACGGGGTAGCAGCGACAAAGGCAAGTTGTCGATCACCTCAAATCCCAAATCCTCAAGCGTATTGATCGCAGTTGTACGGCCGGCGCCAGAAGGGCCAGTGACAAGGACAATCCTTTGTCGGCTGTCTTGCGGTGGGGTGGTTTCAGGTTTCGCCATATCGCTTTCCGCCCGCCTTGAGAAGCTGCAGCACGGCGGCGGCAAAGGCGGGATTCTGCGTAGCGTAATACAACGGAATGTTAACGCCAAGGTATGTGATGCTGCGACGCGGCGGAATCCGTTCCTGCTCTGATTGATTTAGGTCAATCGACATGACAATTTTGTTGGTTTGGGAGGATTGTGCACTGATTATGCCCAATCCGCGTGCTTCAATGCGGCCTTGGATCGTATCGGGGGGGCGGCCTGCAAGGGCAGAGCCCTGCTTGTGAAGCCATGTTTGGTCATCCGAAACCAGCGCACAACCATAGGCCAAAAGTTCGAGCGCCAAGGTTGATTTACCAGAGCCAGAGACCCCTGTGATCAAGACGGATTGACCACGCCACGCCACACAGCTTGCGTGGATAAGGAGGCCATCGTTTTCGCGGCCGTCGTGCATGGATCAGATTGGCAAACCCACGACAAAGCGGGCGCCCAGTGGATCGGATGTGATGTCGGCCTCGGTTGGGCGGATGTTCTCGGCCCAGATGACGCCGTGGTGGGCTTCGATGATCTGTTTGGAAATCGCGAGGCCAAGGCCAGAGTTGTTGCCGTAATCGGACGGTGGGCGTTCTGAATAAAAGCGTTGGAAAACCTTGCCCAATGCATTCTCGGGGATGCCGGGGCCTGTGTCTTCGACCACGATCAACACACGGTTCTCACGCCTACGGGCCCATACTCGAATGGCGTCGCCCTCTTCGCAAAACGAGGTGGCATTGCTGATGAGGTTCACAAACACCTGTGCCAGTCGCGCCTCGAGCCCATGAACGATGATCTCTTGGTCTGGCAGGTCTTCGATGAAGTCGACGCCTTTTTGCTCGGCCTGTTTGCCAAGGTATTCGTTCAAATTCCGCAGCATTTTGACCAAATCGAGCGGTTCTTCGGTCTCTTTGACAAGTTCGCTATCAAGGCGGGACGCTTTGGAAATGTCGGTAACCAAACGGTCAAGGCGGCGAATGTCGTGTTCGATAACCTCAAGCAATCGTTCCCGTTGCTCGGGCTTTTTGGCGATCCGCATGGTGCTGACGGCGGAGGACAGCGAGGCGAGAGGGTTTTTGATTTCGTGACTGACATCGGCGGCAAATTGTTCGTTGCCCTCGATGCGTTCATATAGGGCCGTCACCATGCCGCGCAGGGCGGCAGACAGGCGGCCGATTTCGTCCGGGCGCGACGTCAGGTCGGGAATGCGGATCTTTTCGGGCGACATCTTGCGGGCATTGCGATCGCGACCCATCTCAGCGGCGGCCGCCAAGTCCGCAATCGGATTGGCGATCGTCGAAGCAAGGACCAGACTGAGGCCAATAGAGACGAGCACCCCAATGACGAACATCTGAAGCACTTGTTCACGTTCGCGGCGCACCAATGCGTCAATCTCGCCGGCGGCGGTTGTCATAGCGACGGCACCAACGGCGCGGTCACCTTGGAGAATAGGGGTCGCGACCGCAAAAATCGTGTTGCCAAGACTATCGGGGGCGACCTCGACAAGCGTGCCGCTCTCGATTGCCTGCTCCACGAGCATGCGCGCGTTATCTGTGGCGTCCATGATTGTGTCGGATGAGGACGGCGATGCCACGATGCTGGCGAGGCTGTCCCACATCCAATTCAAAAAGTTGGTGATGATGGTGCCAGAATTGTCATAGGTTAGGCCGTCAACGGGTCCGGTCTGCGTCGCGCTGGCGGTTCCGATGAGCGTGCCGGATGTATCAAAAATATAGGCTTCGACACCGCGACGAAGATCAAGACCGTCAAGCGTGGTGGCGACATCAATCCCGTCTCCGCTGGCCATATTCACGGGCGCGCTGGCGGGAAGTTGGGCCTCGAAGACATCCGCAATCAGTTCGGCCTCACTGACCAATCCGCTTGCCCTTTGAAAGGCGAGGTTGTCGCGGGACGGCATGAAATAAAGCATACCTGCGACCAAGAGGATCAGGGCCACGAGGTTGAAAGTGATGATTTTACGGGCAAGAGGCGAGTTGTTCAGCTTGATCAGGCTGCGCCGCCGCCGTCGCGCGCGCATTTCTCTGCCGAAATCGTCAGTATTATGCGCGACCCAATCGTCGCCGAGCAATACTTCGCCGTTCTTAAGTTTGGACGCGGCGGCCTCTGCTTCGGCCGCACGGCGAACCGAATTCAGATCACGCACGTCAATTTCGGGGGACGCCGTCATTTCCCTGCCTTTTACTCAAGAGCCTCAATACTCTGTGTGAAGCGGCCCGGAGGCGCTATGCCTGATCCGGACCGCAATCGCTGTCGAAGTTTACTCTTCGTTATAGCGGTAGCCGATACCATAAAGTGTCTCGATTGCCGAGAACTCATCATCCGCCATCCGCATTTTCTTGCGAAGACGCTTGATGTGGCTGTCGATGGTCCGGTCATCAACATATACTTGGTCGTCGTAGGCGACGTCCATCAGTTGGTCGCGCGATTTCACAAAGCCTGGGCGCTGGGCAAGGGCCTGAAGTAAAAGGAATTCGGTGACGGTCAGGGACACGTCCTCGCCTTTCCATTTCACGGCATGCCGCAGTGGGTCCATCGAAAGCTCGCCACGTGTCATGACCTTGTTTTCTTCGGTCACTTCGATGGCATCGCCAGAAATGGCATCCTGACGGCGCAGGAGGGCGCGAATACGCTCAACCAACAAACGTTGCGAAAATGGTTTTTTGACATAGTCATCAGCGCCCATGCGGAGGCCAAGAACTTCGTCGATTTCATCATCCTTGGAGGTGAGAAAAATCACCGGCATAGATGTTTTTTGGCGCAAACGTTGGAGAAGATCCATTCCGTCCATGCGCGGCATCTTGATGTCCAAGACGGCCAGTTCGGGCATACGTTTGTTAAACGCATCCAGTGCTGTTTGTCCGTCGTTATATGTCTCGACCTCGAAACCCTCCGCTTCGAGTGTCATGGACACCGATGTAAGGATGTTGCGGTCGTCGTCTACCAGTGCAATCTTGTTCATTGCGGTTAACCCCTTGCTCTTATGTTAGTTATGCCTGCCATCTTTTCGGCACGATAAGCCTACGATTGGGATACGAATCAATCCCAATTAAGGAATTGTTGCGAAACCGTTGCCTTATTTGGGCATATAATCCTTACTCAATGGCTAAAATGCCTCACTTGGAGCCTCTAGAATGACGTGTTTGCGTTAACATCGTCCTGATTGCGCTAACGCTAGCGCACCCATGTATCTTGGAATGAAATCAATATGGTATAGCTCGGGCCGTGGGAGCTTTCCTTTAGACACCAGGAGCGAAAATGATGAGCCAAGGCACCGTGAACCCAGAAATGACACTTGAAGCGCAAGGTATTACCGGGTTGGGCGCGGTTTATTATAACTTCACCGAGGCACAGCTAATCGAGGCCGCATTGCAGGCCAAAGAAGGCAGGCTTCTGCCTGGTGGTGCTTTGCTGGCGACCACAGGTAAGCACACGGGCCGCTCGCCCAAGGATAAATTCGTCGTGCGCACTCCGTCGGTTGAGCCTCATATCTGGTGGGAAAACAACGCAGCGATGGAGCCCGCCGCCTTTGACCGTCTTCATGCCGATATGTTGGCCCATATGGAGGGCGGCGAATATTACGTTCAGGATTTGTTTGGTGGTGCTGACCCGACGCATCGTTTGGATGTGCGCGTTGTCACCGAGCTTGCGTGGCATGGTCTGTTTATCCGCCACCTCTTGCGCCGCCCGGCACGCGACGAATTGCCAGGGTTCTTGCCCGATTATACCATCATCAACTGTCCGACCTTTAAGGCCGACACTGCCAAGCATGGGTGCCGTTCGGATACCGTGATTGCAATGAATTTTGACAAAAAACTCATTTTGATTGGTGGCACTGAATATGCCGGTGAGAATAAGAAATCTGTCTTCACGCTGTTAAACTATCTTTTGCCAGAGCATGGCGTGATGCCAATGCATTGCTCGGCCAACCATGCGCCGGGTAATCCGATCGATACGGCGATCTTCTTTGGTCTGTCGGGCACGGGTAAAACCACACTGTCTGCTGATCCTTCGCGCGTGCTGCTTGGGGATGATGAACACGGTTGGTCCGAACGCGGGACATTCAACTTTGAAGGGGGCTGCTACGCCAAAACGATCAGCCTTAACCCAGAAGCAGAACCCGAAATTTATGCAACAACCTCCAAGTTTGGTACCGTGATCGAGAACATGATTACCGATCAGGATGGTAAGCTGGATTTTGAGGATGACAGCCTGACGGCGAATATGCGCTGTGCCTACCCACTTGAGTATATTGGTAACGCAAGTGATACCGCCCTCGGGGGGCATCCTAAGAACATCATTATGCTAACCTGTGATGCCTTTGGTGTTTTGCCACCGATTGCGCGGATGACGCCGGCGCAAGCGATGTATCACTTTTTGTCAGGCTTTACCTCAAAGGTTGCAGGAACAGAGCGTGGCGTGACCGAGCCGGAGCCAACCTTTAGCACCTGCTTTGGCGCTCCGTTTATGCCGCGCCGTCCAGAGGAATACGGCAAACTGTTGCAGGCCAAAATCGCCACGCATGGCGCGACGTGTTGGCTGGTCAATACCGGATGGACCGGGGGCGCTTATGGCACCGGAAGCCGGATGCCGATTAAGGCCACGCGGGCCTTGTTGTCGGCGGCCTTGGATGGATCACTGGCCGAGAGCACGTTCCGCAAGGATCCGTACTTTGGGTTTGAGGTTCCTGTCACGGTTGAGGGCATTGATGCCAAGCTTCTCGATCCGCGGGCGACGTGGTCGGACAAAGAAGCCTATGATGCGCAAGCAAGCAAGCTGGTTGAGATGTTTGCCGACAACTTTGAGCAATACGTGCCGCATATCGACGACGACGTCAGGGCTGCTGCTATCGGCTAGGGCCAATCGCGGTGGGGTGCGGTGATCTGCACCCTACCTGATTGGATCAAAAGCGGCATCTTCCAGGCTGCAATCGCGGATGACATCGACACCACACGTGCGTGGCTCAAGATCGCGACTGAGGCAAATGCGGGCCTCTTGGATATACCCTTGTTTGCACGTCACAGTGATCTCGTTTGACGACAGTTGTGGGTTGTCGCGCAGGAAGGCTTCTTCGATCAGACGGGCAGGGAGGGTGACCGCGCGGTCAAGGTCGCGTAAAATTTGGGGCCGCGTCACCTCTTCGTATGCAAAGCGAGCAAGGGCGAAATAGTCACCTGATGCAAGGCCCGAACATGTGCCGTGCTTATTCCATTGGTGCCAGGCAAGGCCAGATGTTCCCATAATATCGGCCATGTCGTTGGTTTGGCCTCGCGATGGTGGGCTGTGCGATGAAAAGCAATCTTGGGGCCAGCCTTCTTCGTATTGTGGCCAAAGCCCGTGCAAAATCCATCCGTGATCAAGGGAGGTATCGCATTGCGGCGAATTGCGCGCGTCCCCTTCGAGGGTGCACCAGTTGGGCGACCACGAAAGAGACAAGACATAGTAGTCGAAATCGCCGGCCTCGTCTTGGGCATGGGCCGGAGGGGCGAGGAGTGCCATCAGGGCGAAAAGGCTGCGCATTTTGATCTTTCCTATTTGTCCGGCCCTCCTTATACAGCGTGCAAGTTCCCCGACAATGTGAACTGTCCCCAACGTGGGACGCCCAATTCCAGGGCACGGGGAAGGCATGTTTAAACGAGATGAGAGGTCCTGCGATGTCTGATAAACCAATCATGGCCAAAGCCACCGCTGTTTGGCTGGTTGATAACACAACGCTAAGCTTTAAGCAGATTGGTGATTTTTGTGGTTTGCACGAATTGGAAGTGCAGGGCATTGCCGATGGTGATGTGGCCGCAGGGGTTAAAGGCTTTGACCCGATTGCGAATAATCAGCTGACACAAGACGAGCTGGATGCCGCAGAGAAAAGCCCGCTTCACAAGCTGAAGCTCAAGTTTTACGCGGCGGCTGTGGGCGAAGAAAAACGCCGTGGCCCTCGTTATACGCCATTGTCAAAACGGCAAGATCGGCCTGCGTCGATCCTCTGGTTGGTCAAATTTCACCCCGAATTGTCGGACGGTCA
>JALZWD010000039.1 GCA_023300365.1 Flavimaricola sp.
TTACATCATGCCGCCCATGCCGCCCATGTCGGGCATGCCGCCACCGGCAGCGCCAGCGCCGTCTTTGGCGGGTTTGTCGGCAACCATGGCTTCGGTTGTGATCAACAGCGATGCAACAGAGGCCGCATCCTGAAGAGCTGTGCGAACCACTTTGGCCGGGTCAATAACACCAAACTTGAACATGTCGCCATATTCTTCGGCTTGGGCGTTAAAGCCAAAGGCCAGATCGTCGCTCTCGCGGATTTTGCCGGCAACAACTGCGCCGTCAACACCAGCGTTCTCTGCGATCTGACGCAAAGGGGCTTCCAAAGCACGGCGCACGATGGCGATACCAGCTTCTTGATCCGAGTTGGCACCCTTGAGTTTATCAAGACCTTTACCAGCCTGAACCAAAGCCACACCACCACCAACAACAATGCCCTCTTGAACAGCGGCACGTGTCGCGTTCAATGCATCGTCAACGCGGTCTTTGCGCTCTTTGACTTCTACTTCGGACATGCCGCCAACACGGATCACCGCAACACCACCTGCCAATTTGGCAACGCGTTCTTGCAGCTTTTCACGGTCATAGTCAGAAGTTGTCTCTTCGATCTGACCACGGATTTGTCCCACACGGGCTTCGATCTCGCCCTTGTTGCCAGCACCGTCAACGATCGTTGTCTCGTCTTTGGTGATCGCCACGCGCTTGGCCGAACCAAGCATATCCATTGTGACGTTCTCAAGCTTCATGCCGAGGTCTTCGGAAATCACCTGACCACCCGTTAGGATCGCGATGTCTTGCAACATGGCCTTGCGACGATCGCCAAAACCAGGCGCTTTTACAGCAGCAATCTTCAGGCCGCCGCGCAGTTTGTTGACCACGAGCGTGGCAAGAGCTTCGCCCTCAACATCCTCGGCAATGATCAACAAAGGCTTGCCCGACTGGATCACGCTCTCAAGCAGTGGAACCATTGGCTGAAGCGACGACAGCTTTTTTTCGTGCAAAAGGATGATCGCGTCTTCAAGCTCTGTTGTCATCTTGTCAGGGTTGGTGACGAAGTATGGCGACAGGTAACCGCGGTCAAACTGCATGCCTTCAACAACATCGGTCTCTGTCTCAAGACCTTTGTTCTCTTCAACGGTGATAACACCTTCGTTGCCAACACGCTGCATCGCGTCCGCGATCTGACGGCCGATTTCGGCTTCGCCGTTGGCGGAAATGGTGCCAACCTGCGCAACTTCGTCGCTGTCTTTCACTTCACGCGCGGCCGATTTGATGGCCTCAACAACAGATGTTGTCGCAAGATCAATACCACGCTTAAGGTCCATCGGGTTCATGCCAGCGGCAACCGATTTCATGCCTTCTTTGACGATGGCTTGGGCCAAAACTGTCGCGGTTGTTGTACCGTCACCAGCTTCGTCATTGGTCCGGGAAGCAACTTCCTTAACCATCTGCGCGCCCATGTTCTCGAACTTGTCCTCAAGCTCGATCTCTTTGGCAACCGATACACCATCTTTGGTGATCCGCGGGGCACCGAACGATTTGTCGATGACAACGTTGCGGCCTTTGGGGCCGAGGGTCACTTTGACAGCATTTGCCAGAGTGTTCACGCCACGCAACATACGGTCGCGGGCATCGGTGTCGAATTTGACGTCCTTAGCAGCCATTTTGATAGCTCCTTATAAATGTTTGGTTGGGGGTCTCGTTGGGGCGAAATACGCCTTACGAAATGATCCCCATAATGTCGCTTTCTTTCATGATCAGAAGATCTTCGCCGTCGAGCTTGATCTCGGTGCCTGACCACTTGCCGAACAAGATGTTCTGACCGGGCTTAACACCCATTGGGATCAGCTCGCCGCTATCCTTGCGGGCGCCTTCGCCAACAGAAACGATCTCGCCCTCGGCAGGCTTTTCTTTTGCGGAATCAGGGATGATCAAACCACCAGCGGTCTTTTCTTCACCTTCGGTACGACGCACGACCACACGGTCGTGAAGCGGTGTAAATGCCATCTTTGCAGCTCCTCAGCTCAAAGTAGTTTCCTTGGACCGGGCCTCCCTCGGCCGGGCCGTTATCACTCACCCATCGCGAGTGATAACGAAGCGTAGGTAAGGACTGGCCAAGGTCGAGTCAACAGGCTCGATCACAGAAAACACAAAACCGACGCACCCCCTATCGATCACCACACTTTCAAGCAGCCTTACAATCAACGAAGGGCACCGACACAGACACACTGCGGACAACCTCCAAGACCGATCTCCCGGTGACAACCGATCATCCAAGCACAGCCCCGCATCCCCTGTGATTGCCACGGCCAGCCAGCGCTGTCTCGATGTTATCTGGCCTGGTGCTGCTTCGCCGCGCACGGCCCAAAAACTGGAATGAACGCTTGCGACACTCCGCAAAAACTTTTCCCCATTGCACTCATGCACCGCAACGACCAACTATGCGACAAGACAAACACCTAGAGAAAAGGATAAGATTATGGGAATTGGTGATATGTTGGGCAAAGCCGCAGGCGCACTTGGCGGTGGCGACTTTGATATTATGGCAAAGCTCGGCGAACTGGGCATTGACCCCTCCGCGCTTGCCGGGATGGATCTTGAATCCGCCAAAGGCATGTTGGCCGAAAAAGGTCTCGATTTGTCGATGCTCGAAGGTTTGGGCATCAACCCCGATGAGATGATCGCCAAGCTGACAGGCGGCGAATAATCCTCATCGACAGATGACAAAACTAGGCCTCGCCCCAATCGGCGAGGCCTTTTTTGCCTGCCGGGGTAAGGCCATAAACACCCGTCTCAACCTTGGCAAACCATCCATAATGATTATCGCGCATGATCCGCGTCGCGTCCTTAACCTCGGCCCATTGCGCCACCTTGGCCCCCTTGCTTGCCCCGTGCACCGCCAAAAATCGCGCACAGGCCACCGCATCTTGGCGGTACCCCGTTACAATCCCATGCCGCGTCGCACCGCCCGCGTTTGGATCGCCGCGCATACGCTCAAACGCCTTGAGCATCTTGGCCTTTTTCTTCTTCGACTTGCGCGGCCCCGCTTCGCCCGGATCACACATCGCCTCAACCGTGCCCTGCGGCAAACGCACCGACAAAACCCCAAGCCCAGCAGCCCGCGCAAGCGCCACATTCGCCTTGAGCGCCTTGGCCGATTTCGGCCGCGCCACCGCAAGATAAACCGTATCCGACACCGCCAAACGGTCCACGCCTTGATGAAACAGCTTGAGCGAAAACCCCAGCTTCAGCTCAACAATAACGGGCGGCTCCTTGCCCCGCACCGCCACAACATCCGCCGAGCCCACCTCGCCCTTCACGGCATACCCTTGTGCCTCCAAAAACCGCTTCACCGCGGGGTATAATTCAGCCTCTTTCACAACGTGACATCCTTACTTAGCGCCCCTATAAGGCGGCCAATCTCCCAAACGTTCCAAAGGTATTTGCACAATGACCACGCTCGTATTCGGCCACAAGTCCCCAGACACAGACAGCACCGGCGCACCCCTCATTTGGGCATGGTTCCTCAGCACACATCGCGACACACCCGCCGAGGCCCGCTTGCTTGGCACCCCCAACACCGAGGCCCAGTTCGTGGCCGAGCGTTGGGGCTTTGATCTGCCCGCGATCATGGACGACATCGCCGACGATCAGGCCTGTGTTATCGTCGATACCAACAATCCCGCCGAATTGCCCGCCAATATCAACAACGCCGATGTGCACGCGATCATCGACCACCACAAGCTTGTCGGCGGCCTCGAGACCAAAGGCCCGATTGCCATCAACATGGCCCCCGTCGCCTGCACCGTCACTGTGATGTACGACATGATGGGTGCCAAAGCTGCTGAAATGCCCGATAATATCAAGGGCCTGATGCTGTCGTGCATCCTCTCCGATACGCTCGCCTTCCGCTCGCCAACCACAACGGCCGTCGACAAATCCATCGCCAACAAACTTGCCCGCGAGCTTGAGATCGACATCAACGCCTATGCCGATGAAATGTTCGCCGCCAAATCCGACGTCTCGTCGTTCTCCGAGGCCGAGTTGTTGCGGATGGACAGCAAAGAATTCGCCGTCGACGGCACCAAATTCCGCGTCTCGGTTCTCGAAACCACATCGCCTCAGGCGATCCTCTCGCGCAAAGCGGCCCTCATGGATGCCATGCCAACCGTCGCCAGCGAAGACAGCGTAGACCAAGTGCTCTTGTTTGTCGTCGATATCCTCAACGAAGAAGCCACCCTGCTTTTGCCAAATGACCTTACAAAACAGGTGGCCCAAGCCTCGTTTGGCGCCACATCCACGGACGACACCGTGGTTTTGCCCGGCGTCATGAGCCGCAAAAAACAGATCATTCCCGCGCTCAAGCTTTAGAACGCCCTAAAATATAGCATTGCCCCACAAGCCCGCCGCGCTTGGGGGCAACGCCCAAGACACGCAAGCCACACGCCCGGTGTACTTTGTGCGCCCGGCCAGTGTAGCAATGAACAAGCGCAAAACAGGACGGGCCCATGACACAGATCATCGAACGCTTTGATGAAATCTCAGACGGCTACGATGCCGCATACGTCGATCTTTGGGGCTGCATGCACAACGGCATTGAAGCCATCCCATCGGCCGTGCGCGCCATGGAAGACTACCGTTTGCGCGGCGGCAAAGTCGTGCTTGTCACCAACTCACCGCGTCCGTGGGATAGCGTCGCCGAACAGATCAAAGGCTTTGGCATCCCCGACACCGCATGGGACGCTATCGCCACCTCTGGTGACAGTGCGCGTGCCGCCATGTACCTTGGCGCCGTGGGCCAAAAGGTATGGTTCATGGGCGAAAGCCCCCGCGACGACGATTTTTTCAAGCCCCTGAAAATTATCGACAACCCCGTAACCATTCAAAAAGTGCCCCTTGATGAGGCCGAAGGCATCGTATGTTGTGGCCCCTTTGATCCGATGGCCGATGTTGACGTCAATCGCCCCGAATTCCTTCTCGCCAAACAAAAAGGCCTCAAACTGCTGTGCGCCAACCCCGACCTCGTGGTTGACCGCGGCGAGGTCCGCGAATGGTGCGCGGGTGCTCTCGCGGCGCTCTATTCGGAAATGGGCGGCCAAAGCCTCTATTTCGGCAAACCCCATACACCCATCTACGACCTCGCCCGCCGCCGCCTCGCCGCCCTACCGGATACAAAAGACGATCCTCGCATCATCTGCATCGGCGACGGCATTCTCACCGACATCCGCGGTGGCATCGGCGAAGACCTCGACACCTTGTTCATCACTGGTGGCCTTGCCGCATCCGAGACCAAAACAACCCAACAGCCCGATCCCGATGCTTTAAACAGTTATTTACAAACGGAATTACTGTCGCCAACCCATGCCATCGGTTTTCTGCGGTAAGCGAACAAGCTTGACGAAATCGAATTTCGAAGGTAATAAAATTTCACCAATACGGTAGTTTTGGGATTTTTATTACCTCAAGGATTCGCACCATGCTCGACAACACGCACAATCTTCCCCGTGGAACGATCTGCATCGAAGACCTCGAAGTGGGCATGAAACGGCATCTGACCAAGCAAATCACCGATGCCGACATCGAAATGTTCGCCCAAGTATCCACCGACCATAATCCCGTGCACCTTGACGAAGATTACGCCCAAGACACCATTTTTGGCGGGCGCATCGCGCATGGCATGCTCACCGCTGGGCTTATCTCTGCCGTGATCGGCGAACAGCTTCCGGGCCACGGCACAATCTATTTGGGTCAAAACCTGAAATTCCTCGCCCCCGTGCGTCCCGGCGATGTCGTCGAGACCCAGGTCGAGGTGTTGGAAATTGACTACGGCACCCGCAAAGTGCGCCTTGCTACCAATTGCCTTATCGCCGGGAAAAAGGTCCTTACCGGCGAGGCCACCGTGCTCGCGCCTTCCGCCAAATTTGACTAGGCTTCCCCGCCTCTTGCATGGGCGTCACCCCCGCGCTACCCAAGCCAAATGCAGATTATCCGCGACAGTCTTTTTATAGATCCAACCGATCGCGGCGCCGCTGCTGCGATGGGAAATTTTGATGGCCTCCACCTTGGTCATCAATCGGTTCTCGACCTGGCCCGCAAGGCTGCCGAAAATGCCAACGCCCCGCTTGGCGTTATGACGTTTGAACCCCACCCCCGCGCCTTTTTCACCCCTAACGCCCCACCCTTTCGCCTGATGAATGCCACGGCCCGTGCAAACCGCCTTTCCAAGCTTGGTGTTGAAAAACTGTACGAATTGCCCTTCAATTCGGCCCTTTCGGCCCTTTCAGCGCAGGAATTTGCAAGTGAGATCATCGCCAAACGGCTTGGCCTTGCCCATGTCATCGTCGGCGAAAACTTCTGCTTTGGCCAAGGACGCAGTGGCACCGCCGATGATCTAGCGGCGTTTGGAAAACAGTTTGGCTTTGACGTGACCGTCGCCCCCATGCTCGATCTTGATATCGGCGAAGTAAGCTCAACCGCCATCCGCACCGCCCTTACCGAGGGCCGCCCCCGTGATGCCGCCCAAATGCTTGGCCACTACCACCGCATCGATGGCCCCGTTATTCGCGGCGAACAGCGTGGGCGCGATCTTGGCTACCCCACCGCCAATATGTCGATCTCCACGATCCACCCACCAAAACACGGCATTTACGCCGTCGAAGTCGACGTCCTCAATGGCCCCCACAAGGGCAGCTTTCACGGCGCGGCCTCTATCGGCGTGCGTCCGATGTTTGGCGAAAATA
>JALZWD010000040.1 GCA_023300365.1 Flavimaricola sp.
CCGCGCAGCACAAGAAGTGCGCCCAACGTCAGCATGGCCGATTGGAGCAACATCCGAAACGCTTTACTGGCCGAGGCCATGATTTCAGACGGATCACTGCCCGATTGGTTGCTGGCCAAAGTGGTGGTGTGCATGCCTTCCCAACGCTCGGTGATGGCGTGGCTCATGCCCATGGCGATTGTTGCCTCAGCGCCGCGACGGCCCCGATCGGCAAATTCGCGTTCGATCATATCATGCAGGCCAGATTTTTGGATGGCGGGCCCTGTGACACGCTGGTTCAAAAAGGCGATCACGGCCCCCACCAAAGCACCGCCCACCGTTAAAAGACCAAGCCATGGGTGGATCAAGAATAAGACCGCGAGAAACAAAGGCACAAAGGGCAGATCAAGCAATGTCGTGACCGCAGGGCCGGAGACAAAGTTGCGCAGGGTATCAAGATCGCGCAGCGGCTGTGCCTCGGCGGCGTAGCCCTCGTCGGGCAGGCCGGAACTGAGCCACTTGCGAAAGGCGGATTTGCCCAATGTGGCGTCCAATTTGAGGGCCGCACGCGACAACATCCGTGCGCGCAACGCATCAAAGAAGGCCAGAAAACTGTAGAGAATAACCACAACGCCAAACAGACCGACCAGCGTTGGGATCGACCCCGACGACAGCACACGGTCATAGATTTGCAGCATATAAATGGAGCCGGTCAGCATGAGCACATTGACCACCGCACTGAACGCCAAAACGGTGATCAGCGTTGGCCGCAGGTCATTTTGCGCCTTGCGATAGGCGTTGACCTTTTTTGGGCTCTCTTTTTGTGTATCGTTTTGCATTCCGTTTAGCCCTTTGGCGGTCGTGCAGAGCCCTCCTTGTATGCGGTGACGCACAACCAAACGGAGACTCTCAATGGCGAACCTGCACAAAGCTGGTGGCGCTTTAATGGCAACGATCTGTCTTTATCTGGTCAACAATCGAGGTCAGGCGCTACCCACATGGCCATTTGGGCACATCTTTGCGCAAACGGCCCCCTTGGCAGGGGTTTTACCCCCTGGGGATTAAGGTTTTGTCATGATTGCCGCGCACCTGAGCCTAGGATTTCGCAGCGAAAGCCTGTGTTGCGGCCTCGGGAGAGAGGACGTCGCGCACATATTTGGGCGGTTTGGCATCGGCGCTGGCCACAAGGATGGTCCAAGCCTCGCGGAAATAGCCTTTGAGTGCTAATTGCCCGGCCTTGGCGATGGAATAGGCCCAGCCCCCGAGACGATTTTGAGGATAGAATTTGCGCATGAAGCGCATGCGGGCCCGGTATTTGAAATAAAGCGAAAACGGCGAGGCGGGGCGGCCCAAGGTGGGAGAGCCAATCGCAGTGCCGGCCTTATGAAAGACCACCGCATCGGCGCAATAGGCCAAGGGCAAATCACCGCGCCGCAGAGCCCAATCAACCTCTTCGTAATAGAGGAAATAGCTTTCCTCCATTGGCCCTTCGGCCTCGTAGAATTGACGGCTGGCGACCATGCTGGCGCCTGTTACAAAATCCAGCTGCGCGGCGTTCGGTGCGGAGGTATTGGCGAAAGACTGGCCAAGGCCGATATTGCCGGTGACGCCAGTTTTGGCCTTGAGGGTACCGCCGTCGATCTGGATCATATCGGGGGTGTCGTAATAGACGACCCGGCCCGACATCAGCGAAAACCCACCTTCGGGTACCCGGGCATTGGCAAAGGCGGCGGGCGTTTGTGGCGGCACGGAGCTGTCTGGGTTGAGCACCCAAAAGCGATCAATGGCGGGGCGCGTGGCCAGATGGGCCAGGCCCACATTAACGCCGCCGGCAAAACCACCGTTCACGCCGGTTTCGATCAGGGTCAGGTGCGGGGTGGCTTTTGCTTCGAAAGCGACCTCTGGGCCGTTAAGCATCACAGGTTTGGCGCAAGGCGTCAGATCAAAGGGGCACTCCTGGGGCACATCAAATGCGGTGGCCCCGGCGGCCCAATCACGGATCAGGGCGACGGTGCCATCGGTGGAACCATTGTCGACAATCGCCACTTCAAGCGCCACGTCGGCGGCCGCCATCAGGCTTTCGAGAGCTTCGAGGATAACATCAGCCGCGTTGAAGGTGACGACAACAACGCCAAGAGTGGGCAAAGACATGAGAACCAATTCCAAAGAGTGTGGGGTTGGTGCGACTTAGGCGATCTGGGACAGAAAAGCGACCCGATTGGACTTTCGCATGCGAAAAGGCCGGGATTGCTGCAACAGATCAACGTCAATGGCGATATTGTCGCAGAGTGCGGGGCGTTTTCTTTATGTTGAGGGGGATATGCTGGCTCTGACTTGATCGGAGCGGCCTGCTTGGGCTAGGCCAAAGCTTAAACAAGTGAGAGGCCCTGCCTGATGTCTGAGACAACCCCACCGCTTAAGGCCAAACGCCGCGGGCTTAATCGTCTTAAGGAAGTGCGCAATGCTCTGATCGCTGTGCGCAGGCTCTATTACACCAAGCTTTGGGGCATGGATATTCATCCCACGGCACGGTTTTCTCTGTCGACCAAGTTTGACCAGACCTATTCGGCGGGGGTGCATATCGGCGAGAAGACCTACATGGCGTTTGAGAGCCGTTTGTTGAGCCATGATATGTCGCGGGGCCTGTATTTGCATACGCGGATCGGCAAGCGGTGTTTTATTGGCGGTCGGGCGTTGATTATGCCGGGGATCACCATTGGCGATAACTGTGTGGTGGGCGCAGGATCGGTGGTGACCAAGGATGTGCCGGATCGGTGTTTGGTGGCGGGGAATCCGGCGCGGATTTTACGCGAGAATATCGATGTGGGTGATTTTGGCCGGTTTAACGATGCCGATGCGGCGGAATCGGCCCTTGTGGCGGCGGGGCAGGCCTGAGGGCTGTGATACTGAGACGCGCGGGCTTTGGTGTTGTTTTATGTTGCGCGGCACTGTGGTGGGGCCTTCGCACGCCCCTGCCCGAGGCGCCACGAGACATTCCTTTGCCTGTGCAGAGCCTATCTGAGGCGCCTGTGCGCTTGGTGATTATGGGCACGTCTTTGACCGCACTGTATGAGTGGCCCGCAGCCGTGGCCGCAGGGCTTGAGGCCTGTTTAGGGCACCCGGTTGAGATGACGCTTGTTGCACGGCCCGGCGCGCAATCGCCTTGGGGGCTCGCACAGATGCCGCGTGTGGCACAGGCCGCACCCGATATTGTGGTGCTTGAAATGGCGATCAATGATGCCGATCTGCGCGACGGGATTTGGTTGCGCGACAGCGCGGCATCGCACCGGGCGATGCTTGGGGCGATGCAGGCCCTGCCCGCCCCACCGCAGATTGTGATGATGACGATGAGCCCCGCAGAAGGCCCGCGGGGCTGGGTGCGATTTCGGCTGGGGGCGTTTTATGCGATGGCCGTGGAGTTGGCCGCCGAGGCCGGTTTGGGGGTGGTGGACCTTTATCCCCGCTGGCTGGCTTTGCCGCGTGCCCAGCGGGGCCTTGAAGAGGATGGGTTGCACCCCGATCCAAAGGTGGCCGAACCCTTGATTGCGGGCGCTTTGCTGCCCTATCTGGCGGCGAGCCGTGGTGTGGCCTGCGGGCCGTGAGATACATCATAAACCTTTGATACATATCACTTAGTAAAGCCCTAAGCCGCAGAGCGCCGCGCCTGTGTTTGGCGCAACTTGGGCTGTCTGATTGTAGGATGTGGTCTTGAGATATGACCCATGATGCAAGAGGACCGATATGCCCGCAATTGATGATTTTGCCACCCTAAGCGCCAGCCCCGAAGGGCCAATCCAACATGCCGCGACCGTAGCACCCAGTGATACCAATGATTTGGCCCATGTGACCCGGGCGCTTTATCTTGGGGCGGCGGGGGATGTGGCCGTACAGATGAAAGACGGCACGGCGGTGACTTTTGTTGGCATGGGGGCGGGGTGGCATCCGGTGCGCGTGGCGCGGGTGATGGCCACGGGCACGACGGCCTCTGATATTTTGGGCTGCTGGTAATGATTGGGGTTGGTGTCAGGCTTGGGGCGGGGCCGTGGTCTGTGGGGGATGGGATTGGCACTAGCAGTGGTGTTGGTACAGGCTCTGGAGCAGGGAACGAAGCTGTGTTGGCCAGCCTGACGGCCACGCCAACCACGCGTTGGCACCCTGAATTTTCCACTATCACAGAGGCCGGTGGCCGTGTGACCCATGCCGCCGACTTGATGGGGCTGGCGGATGTCAATGAAGGGGCCGCAGGGATTGGCCCCAAGGTGATGACCGATGCACGTGGGCGAAAGTTTTGGCGATTTGAGGGGGCCGAGTACCTCGATGTTGCCGCCGGATTGGTGAGCGATAGCCGCGATATATCGGTGTTTGTTGTGGGCCGCGTGCCGCGTATATTGCCACAAGCCACGCGGTTTCTCTCGTTGGGCAGTCGCAATCAAGGCACCCAGCGCAACACATTGAACGGGCCTTTAGAGGCGCGATTATATGCCAATAGCATGGGGCATCTGCAGTCGTTCTCTAAGCTGGCCTATACCGCGCCCACGGGCGGGGAACATATGGTGCCGGGGGCTCAGCTACAGGTGATGGGGGCTGCCACCTCTGCAAACGGTACGCGACTGATTTTGAACGATCAGGGGGCGGATGTGGGCACGCCCTTTAACGCCACCGGGATCATTGGCGGCGAGATCGGGCGCTATGCCTGGAGTACGGGAAATTCGGGCACATGGGCGCAGTTTGATCTGTATGAGATGGTGGTGTTTTCCCCTGGTTTAGACCCTGTAACAGCCGCGCAGGTGAGCCAAGATTTGATGGCGGCGCACGGTGTGGTGCCTGTGGTCAATCAGCTGATTTTGGAAGGCGACAGCATTACCCAAGGGGTATTTGATGTGACCCCTGCCCTGTCGTCTGGAGCGGTACTGACCGAGCCGGGCATGGGGCGGATCGCGCAGGATTGGCGTGTGATAAACAAAGCCAGTTCTGGCAACCGGGTGTCGCATCTGGTGACCAAGCGAGAGGCCAACAACGGCTGGGCCACACAGGTTTTGGCGGGCGGGCGCAATGTGATGGCCTTTGAGATCGGCCGCAATGATTGGGGCTCTGAGACCGTGGCAAGCCATTACGCCAATGTGGTGGCCTATCTGACGGCGCCTGTGGCGGGGGTATTGCCGCGTGGTTGGGACGTGCGCGTGATGATCAATATCGCCACCGGATCAAGCTTGATGCCGCAGACGCTTGCCTACCGAGACATGCTGCGGAATCCGCAGTTCTTGGTCGATTGTAGCGCAGGACCGGGGCAGCCCTATGACGGTATGCTGCGCGTGATTGCGACTGATTTGATCGAAGACCAAGGGCAAACAGTGTTTCAAAGCACGACGGATGCGCAAGACCCGACCTATTATGCCAATGACGGAACGCATCCCACTATTTTGGGCACACAACTGCGCATGACCGGGGGCGAGACGCCAGAACATGGCGTGGCTTGGGGGCTTTGAGGCGGTTTGGGCAAACCATTGCCATCTTCGGGCGGTTTTTAGCGGAGCTTCACTACGAAATGTCTTTATTTTTTGGGAGCCTCCACGGTTTTGCCCAACTTTTTGCGCAGCCGCACCAATATTTTTCTGGATATAGGCCGGGTGTCGATCTGATCGAATGTTTGTACTGGCTACATTGGAGTTTCTTATGTCTACCATCACTGTATCTTCTCTCGCAGAGCTCAACACCGCCCTGAGCGGGGCGCAAGGCGGCGAAACGATCCTACTTGAAGGCGGCGATTATGGCGCCTTGGTGATGAACTCTTATGTGGGTCCCAATCCAGATTTCCCATCCAATGTAACCATCGCCTCGGCAGATCCCTCCGATCCGGCAATTTTTACATCTGTGCGCGTGCATGATGGATCGAACTTGACGTTTGATGGAATTACTTTTGATTATCAATATGAGGCGGGGGATCACGAGTTCCAGAACGACTTTCTGTTTTCCGGCGTTGATAACCTGACCATCAAAAACTCAACCTTTGATGGGGATTTGCCCGAAGGTGTGTCAGATGTGGCTGATGGTTTTGGGTATGGTCAAGGCCTGATGGTACGCTTTTCAAACGGAGTTACCGTAGAAAATAATGAAGTTTTCAACTTTCATCGTGCCGTTGGTATTTCTGAAAGTTCTGACGTTGTGGTGAGTGGTAATGATGTTCATTCAATCCGTATGGATGGTTTGTCCTTTGCCGAAGTGAACGACATCACCATTGAGGGCAATTACATTCATGATTTTCGGGGATCACCAAACTCGGACGATCACAGCGATATGATCCAGTTTTGGACCAGAGGAACAGACTCTCCCAGCAGCAATATCAATATCACCGGC
>JALZWD010000041.1 GCA_023300365.1 Flavimaricola sp.
TTGGCAACCCTCCTTGGGGGCCATCTGCATCAAAGCCAAGCAAGAACCCACCGTTTGCCTCATAGCCGACGGTTTGGCCGGGGCGAGTTTCCATGCCTGCGATCACGTAAGGAGACCCGATGCGCGTGCGTACAACGGTGTTAAAAGCACCGCCCGCCTCGGCGCCCGTGTTGGATGAAACAGGCGTGACCACCGTCGTGGCACCCAAGGATGCGGCGGTAATCTGGCCTAAAATATCGCCCACAACAACCGTGCCATGTGCATCCGCCATCAGTGGCCTATCGCCGTCCCCATCGGTTGAGACCACCGCATCAAGGCGATGCTCTTGGGCCCAACCCACAAGCAGGGCGCGGGTGTTTGGATCAACGGCCTCTGTGTCGACGGGGATGAATGTCTCAGAGCGGCCCAGATCGATCACCTCTGCCCCAAGGGCGGCAAGGATATCCGCCGTTAGATCGCGCCCCACGGCAGAATGCGCGTAATTGCCAATGCGCAGCCCGGCCAAGGCCCCCGCGCCAAAGCTGGTGACATAGCGCTCGAGATAACCCCGAGCGGCGGTGTTATTGAGATTAAGCGTGCCCTGGCCATCACCCGGTGCGGCCTTCGCCGTGCCAAGAGCATTCAGAATGCCGGCTTCGTGGTCTTTGGTAATCTCGCCCTGTGGCGTGTAGAATTTTAGGCCGTTGCGATCGGCGGGGATATGGCTGCCGGTAATCATCACCGCACCGGCGCCGGCCTGCATCGAGGCCAAAGCAAGGGCCGGCGTGGGGATTGCACCACAATCGGTGACATCCACACCCATGTCGCGGGCCGCATCGGCCACAAACCCCGCAATAGCAGGGGACGAGCCGCGCAGGTCACGGCCAACCCAAAGCCCTGTGCCCACCGGACAGGCGGCGATAAAGGCGCGCACATGCGCCCCCACCAAATCAGCCGTCAGCTCTGAGACAAGGCCACGCAGGCCAGAGGTGCCAAATTTGGGGGGCATAGAGCGGCCTTTCACGGCAGAGATACGTTGGTTCGAGTTCTATCTACCGATGTAGGGCCTGTGCAACCACAGCCTAATTTGGACGACCCGTTAAATCAAAATCGCTACGGTTTTTCGCCGATTTAGCGGCATGGATTAAGACGCTGGTTTTGAAGCCTGTTTAGAAGGCGAGAGGGAACCTCGCATCAAAGGGCCTTTGCCCATGCCTTTCGCGCCACTTACTTTTGTCCGCCATACGGCCCTTGGCCCACCGTTTTCGGAGGACGGGATCGTTGGCCTTGAGATCCTCAACCCAGGCACCGGCGCGCGACTTTATGCCAGCACACAGTTTAGCGGTGAGATCAGTGTTTGGGACATCGCATCCGTGTTGACCCCCCTTGGCGCCGTTGACCATGGCCGAGGCAATGCCGCGGGGCAATATCCTGATCTGGGCCTTGTTGCGCTGCCCGAGGGGATAGCCTTGCTTGGTGGCGGAGGGGTGCAGGGTGATCTGAGGCTAGATTTGCTCAATGCGGATGGCGGATTTGACGGACGGGTGGTGCTGGGCCGAATAGACGAATGGGCTGGTGATCTGGTTCATAGTGTGACGGTCGATCTGGGCACGGCGCAAATGGTGCTTGGGGCACAGGCCGGGGTCGCTGGTCTTGGGTGGTTGCGCTTTGAAGAGGGTCTCTTGGTGGATCGCGGTGTGGTAATCGACACCGAAACGACCCATGCGCATGATGCGCGTGGGGTGGCCACGGCGGTGCTTGATGGACAGCGGTATCTTTTCACCGCAGGTGGGGTTGATTTAGGCCTTAGTTCTTGGCGGATCACGGACAGCGGTGATGTGCAGGCCGCAGAGGCCTTGGGGGTCGACGCGGGGCTTTGGATCGCGGGCCCTACCGGGCTTGAGGCGGTAACATTGGCGGGGCGTGTTTTCCTCGTCCTGGCGGCTGCGGGCTCGGGGTCGTTAAGCGTCATTGAGGTGCAGGCGGGTGGCGTGATGCGGGTCATTGATCATGTGCTGGATGATCGCACCAGCCGTTTCGGCGGGGTGACAGCCCTTGAGGTGGTGGAACACGCCGGTCAGTTTTGGGTGATTGCGGGTGGCGGTGACGATGGGGTCAGCTTGTTTCGTATGCTGCCCGATGGGCGTTTGTTGGCCGAGGCGCATTTGGCCGATGATTTGGTGATGGGTCTGACAGATATTGGGGCAATCGCAGCACATAGTATTGGCGATGGGTTGGATATCTATGTGGGCAGCAGTGTCGAAGCCGGGATCACACAACTGCGGTTTGAGACAGGCGTGCAGGGTGTGCAATGGGCCGCTGATGCGGCGGGGGGCCTACTTGCTGGGACGCAAGATGCGGACGTGCTGCAAGGCGGCGCGGGCGACGACCGCCTTATTGCGGGCGGCGGAGATGACGTTGTGATCGACGGGTCGGGGCGCGATACCCTCACAGGGGGGGAGGGGGCCGATACCTTTGTGTTGACGATGGACGGTGTGGCGGATTTTGTGACGGATTTCACGGCACATCAGGATCGGTTGGATTTGTCGGGATGGGCGCTTTTGCGCAGCCCACAGCAGCTGGAGATGGTGCAGACAAGCGACGGGTTTCGCATTCGCTATGGGGATGAGGTTTTGACGGTGCAAAGTGCGGATGGGGCGCCGATCGATCCAGAAGAGCTGCTTGGCGAAGATTTGATCGCGACCCTGCGCCTTGCTCCGGCTGTGTTTGTTAGCGCGGATGTGGTCCCCGAGGGGGGCAATTTGATCGGCACGGCGGCGCCTGAGACCTTGCAAGCGGATGATACGGGCCAGCAGGTGTTTGGTTTGGAGGGGAACGACAGGTTGCTTGGCGGTGCGTCGCGCGATTGGCTGTTTGGTGGCGCGGGGCGCGACCGGTTGGATGGCGGCGCGGGGCGCAATCTGCTTGAGGGGGGCTTGGGCAACGATACCTATGTTTGGCGCTCGGATGTGGATCTTATCCGCGGCGAGGTGGGGTTTTCGATTGGCGGTGGGATCGACACGGTCGAAGCATGGCGGAGCTTTACCCTGCCCGAGCATATCGAAATCTTGCGCCTGCAAGGCGAGGGGGACCTCAATGGATACGGCAATGCTGCGCCCGAGGTTTTGGTGGGCAACCCGGGCGAGAATATTTTGTCGGGGGGATGGGGGGAGGACCGGATCGTGGGCAAGGGGGGGGATGACGTGATTATCGGCGGGCCGCGGCCCGATGAGTTGGTGGGCGGCGGCGGGCGCGA
>JALZWD010000042.1 GCA_023300365.1 Flavimaricola sp.
CGGCTCTGGCTTTCTCTCGCTGGGCGTTGATCAAAGCTATGGAAATTGTCCGAAATACATTCAAATCCGCAATAAAACCGCCGCAGGACCAAGCACGCCGCAGATCCCGGCGACGACGACAACCCTGTCGGATGCTGATAAGGATCAGATCGCAAAGGCCGACACATTGCTTATTGCGTCGCGCGCCGCACAATTGGGAGACGATCCGCGGGCTGGTGTCGATATCAACCACCGCGGCGGCAATCCGGGGTTTGTCAGCATTGTGGACGACACCACGCTTCAGTTTCCCGATTACAAGGGCAATAGTTTTTACAACACCTTTGGCAATATCGTAACCGACGACCGTGTTGGCCTGCAGTTTGTCGATTTTGAAACAGGGACGTTGCTGAACATCAAAGGGACCGCCGAATTGGTCGAGGACCTGAACGACGGTGAATTGCCATTGATGGGGCGCGGCCTTCGCATCCGTGTCCTCAGCGTGGTGCGTGCGCCCGGTGCCCTGCCCTTGCGGTACAGCTTTGGGGCATACTCGGACCGCAACCCCGCCATTGCTTGACCACAAGACTGCAAAAACCTACCTATTGGTAGGGCCCATTTAGACCAAGCCAAGCAGCCCAATACGGTCTGCACCAAAAGGATATGAACGATGGAACTGAACGCTGACTTTAAAGAACGGGTCGTAATACATTCAGATCAGCTTGAGTGGAGTGCCTCGCCGATGCCCGGTGTTGATCGCCGCATGTTGGACCGAATTGGCGGCGAAGTGGCGCGCGCGACATCGATTGTGCGCTATGCACCCAACAGCAAATTTTCGGCCCACACGCATACCGGCGGCGAGGAATTTATTGTGCTTGATGGTGTCTTTCAAGACGAACACGGAGATTTCCCTGAAGGGGCGTATGTGCGAAATCCACCGACGACATCACACACACCGGGGTCGGAGCCCGGGTGCACCATCTTTGTAAAGCTGTGGCAATTTGATATGGATGACCGTAGGCAATTCCGCAAAACGATGGCGGATGAATTGAATGCGGCGACTGACGGTGTGGCCACCGCTTTGTTGCATAGCGATGAGCGCGAAGTCGTGACCTATCACCACATTGATGCCGGTGCGGTGTTGCATAAATCTGAACCGGGCGGGATAGAAATGCTGGTCATCGGCGGATCGGTTGTGGAAAATGGTGAAACCCTTGGCAAAGGTGCTTGGTTGCGCCTTCCTGACGGGCATGAATTGAACGTAACGGCGGGCAATCAGGGCGCTAAGGTCTGGATCAAGACCGGCCATCTGGTTCACGCAAAAGCACCGGTGGTGGCATGATGACTGGTAAACCTCTCGCACTGATCGCTGGCGCAGGCGCAGGCCTTGGTCAGGCCCTTTGTGAGCGTTTTGCGCAAGGCGGCTTTGAGGTGGTCGGGCTTGGCCGCACGCCCCCGCCTGCGGCGCACGGCGCATTTCAAACGCTTGATCTAACGGATGCGCATGCAGTGCCGTCCGCGATATCTGAGCTTATCAATACCCACGGCGCGCCGAAAATTGTCATCCACAACACTGCGGAATTGGTTATCGCGCCCTTTGCCGAGACCAGCCTAGAGGATTTTTCCAAGACATGGGCCTCGATGGTGCAATCGGCATTCTTGCTCGGCCAATCGACATTGCCGGCCATGCGTGCCGCTGGGGGTGGGAGTTTTATCGTTTCTGGGGCCACGGCATCCTTGCGTGGTGGCGCAAAATTTGCGGCATTCGCCAGCGCTAAATTTGCACTGCGCGGCCTGACGCAATCTTTGGCGCGAGAATACCAGCCACAGGGTGTGCATGTCTGTCACGCCATCCTAGACGGCATTATCGACACGCAAAGGTCGCGTGAATTGCACAGCCTTGATCCCGCCAAGATGATGAAACCTCAAGACATCGCGGAGGCCTATTGGCAATTGGCGCATCAACCGCAATCGACTTGGACGCATGAACTTGATCTACGGCCCGCATCCGAAGGGTTCTAAGGCAAGGTGCCCGTCATCGAGAGCCTTTGGATCTGGGCGAAAACGTACTAAAGACGAACTCATTCTGATAGGTAAGCATGATGCCAGTCAACGACACAAAAACTGCGCTGTTGAATTCTGCGGAAAACGCGGCGCGTACGCTTGGGATTGATGGGTTTAGCTATGCTGACCTTGCGAAAGATGTGGGCATCCGCAAGGCGAGCATTCACCACCACTTTCCGTCCAAGGCAATCCTTTCGACGGCATTGATGCAGCGCTACCGCCAAAACTTTGAGGCCGTCTGCGCCGAAATCGATGCGGATTTTGCCACAGGTGGCGCGCGGTTGTCTGAGCTGATCGACCAATACCGTGCCGGAAGCAACGGCGGTAAGCGGCTGTGTCTTTGCACATCCTTTTCGGCCAACCGCGACAGCCTTTCAGACGATGTGATTGAACAAATCAGCCTTTTTCGCGCGATGGTTATCGATTGGGCCACCAAGGCCTTTGATACCGGCCGGACGGATGGATCAATCCAAGGTGTGGTTGACCCCGCCCTTGAGGCAAGCGCCGCGTTGTCATTACTTGAGGGCGCGCAACTCGCTGCGCGCGCAGCCGGGAACCCTCAATTTTTCGAAGACGCGCTTGAGCTTTTGACCAAGCGTATGTCGACCTAG
>JALZWD010000043.1 GCA_023300365.1 Flavimaricola sp.
CAAAACCATTGACCAGGATCGGCAATCACCCGACGTTCTAGGCGGGCGTTCATCTCGGCTGTCATGGTTTTTGGATCGCTGTGCGCGATCGGCGCTTCGACCTCGACGTCAAAGTCGGTTTTATTGCGCCGGGTTCCAAAATACGGCACCAGCAACGCGTTAAACCGCAGGGCAAGCGTGGCCGCCGATTGGGATGTATGCGCATCTTTGCCCAAAAACGGCAGTGTTTCGGAGGATGTATCGGCCACGTCAAACAACAACGTGGCCATGCCGCCGGATTTCAATAGCCGCGAAAATCCCATGGTGCCCTTGGAGCCCTTCTCAAAAACGGGCCCCGAGATGTCTTGGAGGGTTTTGGCGTAATGGGCGTTGAAATAGGGGTTGGACATGGGTTTGTACAAACCGCCAATCGTATAGCCCATGCGGGTGAGGACATGGCGGGGGGCTTCGTAATTGCCAAAATGGCCGGTGACAAAAATCACGGGACGGCCCTGTTCGCGCGCCAGTTCCAGCGGTGCGAGGCCCGCGCCCGACGCATTGGTTGTGGCCAGATGCCGGGACAGATCATTGGCCGAGTAATTCTCGATCAACGTGCGCCCCAAATTATCGTTGACGGCATTGGCGATGCGGCGCCGCGCGGCGTGGTCCAATTCGGGCCAAATCGCAGTTAGGTTGGCCATGCTGCGTTTGCGGTATCCCGCGATGGGGCCGATGATGCGCCGTGTCAGCGCGCCCATCATGCCCACGCGGCGTTGATAGGGAAGCGCCTGTGCCGTGCCAATTAAGCCGCGCAAAACGCGGTCGGTGATCCAATCTTGACGGCTGCCTTCAGTCATATTGCCCCAGATAGCGCGGTGAAAGGGCGGGGTCGAGGGGGCAGTTGTCGTGAGGGCCGTTATGGCGCAAGCGGCAAACCTGTTCCGATCATACTGTCGCGGGTAACCAAAGCGGCCAAGCCGTCGGCATCCATGCCCTCCGTGCCCTTGGGGCGTGCGGGCAACACGATATAGCGCATGTCGGCGGTGCTGTCGTGCACCCGAACTGTCATACCATCGGGCAGGGTCACGCCAAATTCGGCCAACACCGCGCGCGGTTCTTTGACAGTGCGGGCGCGGTAGGCGCGCGATTTATACCAATCGGGCGGCAGGCCAAGCAAATTGCGCGGATAACACGAGCACAAAGTGCACACGATCATATTATGCGCAGCTTGGGTGTTTTCGACCGCAATCAGGTTCATCGGGCCGATATCAAACCCCATCTCGCGCGTCGCAGCAGAGGCATCCGCAAGCAGGGCCGCCTTAAACGCGGGGTCCGTCCATGCACGCGCCACCACGGCGGCGCCATTGGCGGGGCTGCGGCTGTCCATGGCGTTGATCTGGTTTTGGATTTCACCAGCCGTCGTCACACCCTTGTCGATCAGCAGCTCACGAAGCGCGATCTCCATTTGTTGCCAGTGGGTTAGCGGCGCATCTTGATCCTTGCGGTAAGGGTGGCCGGAGGGGGACAAATGGTCATGGTCCGCGTGATCATGGGGCATCGGGGGCCTCGCTTAGCCATGTTTCGTAAATTTCGGCATCAATTGTATCGTCTGGGTTTTCGGCGGCCGGGCCCCAGACATCGGCCATGGTAAAGCGCACACGGTGCAGCATGACCGGGGTGGCGGGCTGGCCGTAAGCGAGGCGTTCAGGGTCGGGAAAGGGGCGGATGCTGCGCTCAATCGTGCCCGTTTTGCCGCGCAGATAGGCAGGTGCGCGCACATGGCCAATGGGCATGCGGGCCGAGACGGTCACGCGGGCGCTCATGCCGTGGCCTCGCCGTATGTTGGGCCGCGCGCGGCGACCTGTTGCATTTTATCGGCCAGCTCGGATTGGGTGATCACCCCCGCCTCAATCAGGTTTTGGCTGACCGAGACAATCCAACGCTCGTAATATGTCATGGTCTCAAAGGCCTCGGCGCCCATATCTTCGAGGACGCGGCGCAATCCATCGACAGTGAAATGGCCCTTGGTTGCGCACAGCACCATCAGCGCATCGACGCGTTTTTCCCAAAGCGCAAAGTCATGTTGATCGTCGGGCACGGGGCCAGCGGCGGTGCCGCCCATATCATGCCAGCGGTGGCCGGGGGGGAGAGGTGTTTGTGTCATACCGCCAGCCTAGGGCGCGCGGCGTGCTAAGACAACTGGCGCGTCTTGCCTGTGTTGTGATGCGTGGCGAAGACGCGCAAAAACACCAGCGGCCCACGGCTGGCGCCAAATTATGCGTCGTCTTCCTCGTCCTCAAGATCGACCAATTGCATTTGACCTGCGTCCACGGCCTCGCGAATGCTGGCGATGATCGATTTCATCGCGTCTTCGCCGTCGGATTTGCGGATTTTGCCCCGGTCGCCAATGTCTTCGCGCAGTGTATCGGACATCCGTTGCGACATGTTTGACATAATAAACTCGGCCGATTCCGCCTCTGCGCCGCCAAGCGACAGCGCGAATGTCATCGCCGTGGTCAAAAGATCGCCGTCGACGGCGCGCACCACATTGGGAACATCAAGGCCGCGCACCCGCGTGGGAATGTCGGCAAAGGTAAAGATGGCTTTGCGCACTTGA
>JALZWD010000044.1 GCA_023300365.1 Flavimaricola sp.
TGATCCCATGGCCAAATCCCCTGATTTTAATGACCGCGCACTCTCACTCGGCCTTGCGCGTGTCTCTGAGGCAGCGGCAATTGCATGTGCGCCACTGATTGGGCGCGGCGATGAAAAGGCGGCCGACCAAGCGGCGGTGGACGCGATGCGCACACAGTTGAACAAATTGGACATCGCAGGCGTGGTTGTCATCGGCGAAGGCGAGCGCGACGAGGCACCGATGCTGTTTATCGGCGAAGAAGTAGGCTCGGGCGACGGCCCCGGCGTTGATATCGCCCTTGACCCGCTCGAGGGCACAACACTTACCGCCAAAGATATGCCAAATGCGCTGGCCGTGATCGCCATGGGCCCACGCGGTTCGATGCTGCACGCGCCTGACGTCTATATGGATAAATTGGCAGTCGGTCCGGGCTTTAAGCCGGGCGTTGTGAATATGGACATGTCCCCCTCCGAGCGCGTCGCGGCACTGGCGGCGGCCAAAGGCTGTGCGGCCAACGACATCACAGTTTGTGTGCTCGAACGCCCCCGCCACGAAAACATGATCGAAGAATTGCGCGGTACAGGTGCCGCAATCCGCCTCATCACCGATGGTGACGTGGCCGGTGTGATGCACTGTGCCGAGGCCGCAACCACTGGCATCGATATGTACATGGGCTCTGGCGGCGCACCCGAAGGCGTGCTTGCCGCTGCTGCACTCAAATGTATGGGCGGCCAAATTTTGGGCAAGCTTTTGTTCCGCAACGATGACGAACGGGGCCGCGCATCCAAGGCTGGGATCACAAATTTTGACCGCGTCTATACGCGCGACGAGCTGGTGACGGGGGACGTTATTTTTGCCGCAACAGGTGTGACTGATGGCAACCTCGTGCCTGGCATCAAACGCGAACCGGGCTTTGTGACGGCTGAAACCATCCTGATGCGATCCAAAACCGGATCGGTGCGCCGGATGATTTACCGCAACCCCGTCGCATAGGTCAGACAACAAAACACGCGCGCCTTTGCGCTTTTTGCTGGCTTAGGCCCCTCCGGGGGGAGTATCTGGCCACAAGAAACAAGGGGGCGCGCGGGCCATGGTGACGGCATTTCTTGGAATTGAGGCCTCTGCCACAGGCCGCCGCTGGATCGGACCCGGCATCGAAGAAGAGCGTTTGGCCGAGGCGATGGCACAAGCGACGCATTTGTCATTGCCGCTGTGCCGCACCCTCGTCCGCCGCGGCGTTGTGGCCGAAGACGCCCAAGCATTTTTGGCGCCCAAGCTGCGCGATCTTTTGCCCGACCCCTTGGCACTCAAAGACATGCAGGCCGCCGCTGCGCGATTTTGCGCGGCTGTGGCGGGCCGCGAACGGATTGCGGTTTTTGCCGATTACGACGTCGACGGCGGCGCCTCTGCCGCCCTTCTTTTGGCTTGGCTGCGGCAGTCGGGCATGGACGCGACACTCTATATCCCTGACCGGATCGACGAAGGATACGGACCCAATGCTCCCGCCATGACGCAACTGGCCGCCGCCCACGAACTGATCATTTGCGTTGATTGCGGCACCCTAAGCCATGAGGCCCTTGCCGCCGCCAAAGGCGCGGATGTCGTGGTCCTCGACCATCACTTGGGTGGCGAGACCCTGCCCCCAGCCCTCGCGGTGGTGAACCCTAACAGGCAAGATGAAAGCGGCGATCTGGGCCACCTTTGTGCCGCTGCCGTGGTGTTCTTGATGCTGGTCGAGGCGAACCGCCAACGCAAAGCGGATGGTCAAACCAGCCCGGATTTAATGGCGATGATGGATCTGGTGGCCCTTGCCACCGTTGCCGACGTCGCGCCCTTAATTGGGGTCAACCGCGCGTTTGTGCAAACCGGCCTTAAGGTCATGGCCGCACGTCAACGTCCCGGCCTCGTGGCCCTCGCGGATGTGGCAAAAATGGACGCCGCCCCCAGCGCACATCACTTGGGCTTTCTCATGGGCCCCCGCATCAATGCTGGCGGCCGGATCGGCAAAGCCGACCTTGGTGCCCGCCTTTTAGCCACCACCGATCCCCACGAGGCCCAATCGCTTGCCGATAAGCTGGATCAGCTCAACTCCGAACGCCGCGAAGTTGAGGCGATGGTGCGCGACGCGGCCCTCGTACAGGCCGACACGCGCGGCATGGATGGCCCGCTGGCTTGGGCCGTGGGCGACGGGTGGCACCCTGGCGTTGTCGGTATTGTGGCCTCCCGGCTCAAAGAAGTGAGCGGCAGGCCCTCGATTGTCATTGGTATCGACGGCGACATCGGCAAAGGTTCGGGCCGCTCCGTCAGCGGCATCGATCTTGGCGCGGCGATCCAACGCTGCGCGGCCGAGGGGCTATTGATCAAAGGTGGCGGGCATAAAATGGCCGCGGGCCTCACCGTGGCGCGAGATATGATTGAGCCTGCGATGGAGCGCCTTGGCGCGTTGCTTGCCAAACAAGGGGCCGACCAAATTGGCCCTGCTGACCTGCGCGTTGACGGCATCCTCATGCCCGGCGCCGCCACCGTTGATCTGGTACAACAAATAGAACAGGCCGGCCCCTTTGGCGCCGCGGCCCCCGCGCCGCGCTTTGTGCTGCCCGATGTTGCGATCCACCATGCCCGTGAGGTCGGAACAGGCCACCTCAAGATTACCTGCGGCGATGGCTTGGGCGCCCGGATCGATGGCATTGCCTTTGGCGCTATGGATGGCCCGCTGGGTCCGATGCTGACGCAACATGGGGGCAAACGCTTTCATTTGGCCGGTCGGTTAGAGCTTAACCATTGGCAAGGCAGGACCAGTGTTCAAATCCGTTTAGAAGACGCAGCCCCCGCCGCCTAAAGTCACCCCATAAAATTGCATAACTTTTTGTGCCGAATCCTCTTGCGCGGACCCGGCACTTTGCCTAGAACCCGCCCTCAGTGGCCCG
Organism: Flavimaricola sp.; assembly: GCA_023300365.1. Taxonomy (GTDB): domain Bacteria; phylum Pseudomonadota; class Alphaproteobacteria; order Rhodobacterales; family Rhodobacteraceae; genus JALZWD01. Next base: position 2,908 of record JALZWD010000044.1, read on the forward strand.
TTCGTCTATCGGTTAGGACGCCAGGTTTTCAACCTGGAAAGAGGGGTTCGATTCCCCTACGGGCTGCCACTTACCTCCCGCTAACGATTGCCTTTGAACAGCCGCGCAGATAATTGCGCGATTTCAATGTCATGCACCACATTGCTTTAACTTGAAACGATCACAAAGCGCGTGG
>JALZWD010000045.1 GCA_023300365.1 Flavimaricola sp.
ATTGCGCAGTGGCGCCGAGCAAGCCGTGGCGGCAATGGACGGTGTGGCATCGGCCAAGGCGGTGTTAACGGCGCATGGCCCCGCCGCTGGCCCTGCTGCGGGCAAAGGCGAGCCCCCCAGCCTCAAGATTGGTGGCCATCCCAAACCGCAAGCGGGCCCCGAACGGGTGGCGGGCGTGGACCGTATCATTGCCGTAGGCTCGGGCAAGGGGGGCGTGGGTAAATCCACCGTGGCCTCAAACCTTGCTGTGGCTTTGGCAAAACAGGGCAGGCGTGTCGGCCTTTTGGATGCCGATATCTATGGCCCAAGCCAACCACGGATGATGGGTGTCTCAGAGCGGCCGAAATCGCCAGACGGCAAAACCATCATTCCACTCAAGGCGCATGGCGTGACTATGATGTCCATTGGTCTGATGCTTGACCCTGCCAAGGCCGTCGTTTGGCGTGGGCCGATGTTAATGGGGGCGTTGCAACAGATGTTGGGGCAGGTTGAGTGGGGCGCATTGGATGTTTTGATCGTCGATCTGCCGCCGGGCACGGGTGATGTGCAGTTGACGCTGTGCCAAAAGACCCACCTGACCGGCGCTATTGTTGTCAGCACCCCCCAAGATGTGGCCCTGCTTGATGCGCGCAAGGCGCTTGATATGTTCAAAACGCTGAACACGCCGGTTCTTGGCCTGATCGAAAACATGTCTCTTTATATATGTCCCAATTGCGGGCACGAGGCGCATTTGTTTGGACATGGCGGGGTAAAGGCCGAGGCTCAAGAGCTGGGTGCGCCTTTCCTTGGGTCCTTGCCGATTGATCTTGATACACGTGTCGCAGGCGATGGTGGCGCACCGATTGCCACAGGCGACGGTCCGATGGCGCGCAGTTATGCGCAGATTGCCAAGGGCTTGATCGAAGGCGGCATCGCGTGATTATCCGGCGGGCCAATGAACAGGATTGGCCCGCGATTTGGGCGATACTACGGCCCGTTTTCCGCGCGGCTGCGACCTATGCGATTGACCCTGCAATTGATGAACAAACGGCGCGGTCTTATTGGCTGCTGACGCCTGCTGCCTGTTTTGTGGCCTGCGATGGGCCTGATATCTTGGGTACATTCTATATAAAGACAAACGCCCAAGGGGGCGGTGCACATGTTTGCAACTGTGGGTACATGACGCTTGAGGCCGCGCAGGGCAGGGGCGTTGCCGCCGAGATGTGTCTCAGATCGCAGACCGAGGCGGTGGCGCTTGGGTATCGTGCGATGCAGTTTAATATGGTGTTGGCGTCAAATACCGGCGCGGTCCGTCTTTGGCACCGCTTAGGATTTGAAACCGTGGGCGTGATCCCAAAGGTGTTTGATCACCCCAAACAAGGCCTTGTTGGCGGCCATGTCATGTATAAGTGGCTTATTGCGACCTAAATTGTGCCAATCGCAGCCCCTTAGCGCCGAAATCCTGCATGCTTCAAACGTTTGGGTTGGGCTGGGAAAGCCCCCGTGTTTCGCTGGTTTCGGCTGGGGTGTGCTGGGAAATGGCGGATTTTGGCCAGGTTTCGCGCGGGACTGGGATTTTCTGAAAGAAACTTAACCCTATTCCCACCGGGCGGTGCGCGCTTCGATTTTGCTGGTACAGCACAAGATATAGCGCACCTTGTGTCGCAAATCACCATTTCGTGGGTCAAATAGTTTTCCACAACCCTCGCCAAATGGCGCGAACCGGCGTTGCAAATCAGCACACCCCTGAATTTCCCATCATTTCCCGTAGACACCCGTCAAATCCCACGTCATATATGTCCTCAAGAAGAAAACGGGCAACAAACACTAATCGGCACCAAGACCGAACGGTAAAAATAAAGCAGGTTTCATACAGGCCGCACACCCCGATTTTTTCTTACAACGAGATCCGGCGCGCGAGCGAGCAGACATCCCCCCAGGTGGCGCGCGCAGTCGGACCTTCCCGGAAACGGGACAGGCGGCGGATCGTGCAGTGGCAGCAGCACGATCCGCCGTATTCATTTCTGGCCTATCACATTTAGGCCAAACGGACAAAGGATACGCGCGGCGATGCTCTCAAGCTTCACCGGAGAATTCACCCAAAAGGTGGACGGGAAGGGCAGAATGTCCGTTCCGGCCTCGTTTCGGCGTGTTCTCGAGGCGAATGATCCTGATTGGACCGAAGGGCTGCCGGTACGGCTGTATCTCAACTACGGCGCCCACTTAAAACAAAATCTGCGCATCTACAGCGTTAAGGCGCTTGCAAAGATTGCCGACCGAATAGCAAGCCTCCCCGAAGGGTCCGAGCTGCAAATTCGGCTTAATCGTCTCTATCTTGGTCAATCCGAAGAGCTGACCGTTGATAAAGATGGCCGCCTTGTGATGCCCGCCAAGCGGCGCGAAAAGCTTGGCCTGCTCGAGGGTGAGACCACATTGATGGGGCTTGGCCCATACTTTGAGGTTTGGAAGTCCGAGACATATGACGCCACCGTGGCCGAGGATACCGATGATTGGTTGGCCGAAAATGCCGCCGGGGTCGATCCGCTAAGCTTGATCCCCCCTGCGCCGCCGGGGGTGGCATAGAGTTATGGTTGATGCTGCCGCAATGCCTAACTCTGATCCACATATTCCGGTTTTATTACAACCGCTTCTGCGGTCTTGTTCGCCTATATCTGGTCGCTGGCTTGATGGCACTTTTGGAAATGGCGGTTATACGCGTGGCCTTCTTGATGCGGGGGCCGACCATGTGATCGGCGTTGATCGCGACCCAATGGTTTTTGACATGGCCGCAGAATGGGCGGGCCAATACGGGGGTCGTCTGACGCTCCATAAGGGGCAATTTTCAAACCTCGATACAATTTCGGACGCGCCGCTTGACGGCATCGCCCTTGATCTTGGCGTCTCGTCTATGCAAATCGACACGCCCGAACGGGGGTTCTCGTTTCAAAAAGATGGCCCGCTTGATATGCGGATGGGGGATGATGGCCCGTCGGCGGGCGATATTGTGAACACGGCCGACGAAGGGCATTTGGCCAATATCCTCTATCTTTACGGCGAAGAGCGTGCCTCGCGCCGCATCGCGCGCGCCATTGTCGCCGCGCGCCCGATTGAGACAACTTTGCGCTTGGCCGAGATCGTCGCGGGGTGTTTGCCGCGCCCCAAACCGGGCCAAAGCCACCCCGCCACCCGCAGCTTTCAAGCCTTGCGTATTGCCGTGAATGACGAATACGGCGAGCTTTATCAGGGGCTTATGGCGGCTGAGCGGGCTTTGGCGCCGGGGGGCTTTCTTGCGGTCGTCACGTTTCATTCCGTCGAGGACCGCATGGTTAAGCGCTTTATGCAGCATCGCTCTGGCGGCGCGGCCAATGCCAACCGCTATGCGCCAGCGTCAGAGGAAATGACGCCGGCCTTTACCTTGGCAAGCCGCAAGCCGATTGGCGCAGACGCGGATGAATTGGCCGCCAACCCACGATCGCGTTCGGCAATGTTGCGCGTGGCGCGGCGCACCGAGGCCCCGGCCGGCGAGATCGACCCAAAAACATTGGGCATGCCACTTTTAAAAGGAAAAAACTGATGCGCGGGTGTTTGTATGTGTTCTCTGTTGTTGGCGTGATTGCGCTGGCGTTTTGGGCTTATCAAGAGAATTACAAAACCCAAGCCGCGCTGCGCGATGTGCGGGGTCTGAACGCCCAAATTGGCGCGGCACATGCGCGTATCAATGTGTTGGATGCGGAATGGGCCTATCTTAACCGCCCCGACCGTTTGCGCGATTTGGTTGAGTTTAATTTCAGTCGTCTGGGCCTGTTGCCGCTGTCGCCTGATGCTTTTTCGGGCGTTGATCACGTCACCTACCCAATTCCATCGATCATGTCGCTTGGGGCTATTACCGATCCGATTGACGTCTCTTCTGCGGCGCTGGCCGAGCTTACCAATGGTGAGGACCCGTTATGATCAACACGTTGCGCCGCCCTTTGCGCCCGCTCGCGCGTATTTTGCGCGCACGTGACACGGGCGAAAATCCACAAGATATTGAGCGCGCCAACCTCGTCGCCCGCCGTGAAGTGATGCATGATCGCGCGCGGGCCCGCGCCGAGGGGCGTTTGTTGATCCTTGGGCTTATGTTCTTTGTGGCCTTTGGCACAATCGGTCTGCGTATGGGCGTTTTGGCAAACACCGTCCCCCAAGAGCCGCGCGCCGCCAGCCAAGGCAACCCGATCATCGGCCAACGCGCGGATATCGTCGACAGAAACGGCCGCATCCTTGCGACCAATTTTGAAACACATGCGCTTTATGCGCAGCCGCCGCAAATGATTGATCCGCATTATGCCGCCTCGCAGCTTGTGGATATTTTCCCCGAACTGGACCACGCACGCTTGGTGCGCGATTTCACCGGCGAGCGGCGCTTTTTGTGGGTGCGGCGTCAAATCAGCCCTGAGCAGATGCAAGCGGTGCATGACATCGGCGAGCCGGGATTGCTTTTTGGTCCACGCGAAATGCGGCTTTATCCTAACGGATCCATCGCGGCCCATATTCTTGGTGGCGCCAGCTATGGACGTGAAGGCGTGGATGCCGCCGAGGTTATTGGCATCGCGGGCATCGAACGGTTCCATGATGAGACGCTTCGCGATCCAGCGGGCGAGGGCGCACCATTGGCCTTGTCGATCGACCTGACGGTGCAATCGGCAATGGAAGAGGTCCTCTCTGGCGGGATGACCTTGATGAACGCCGAAGGGGCCGCGGCGATCATGATGGATATTCATACCGGCGAGATTGTCGCAATGGCCAGCCTCCCGGACTTTGATCCCAACGACCGGCCACGCCATCTGACCACGGGCGATCAGTCCGACAGCCCGCTGTTCAATCGTGCGGTCCAAGGGGTGTACGAGCTTGGCTCTGTGTTCAAGATTTTCACCGCAGCGCAGGCGATGGATCTCGGACTTGTCAATCAAAACACCATCATCGATACCTCCGGTCCGCTCGAGTGGGGGCGCTTTAAAATTCGCGATTTTGGTGATTACGGCGACGCCCTCAGCACGACGGATGTTATTGTTCATTCCTCCAACATCGGTACCGCCCGCATGGCGCTGATGATCGGTGCGGAACGCCAGCAAGAGTTTTTGCGCAGCCTTGGATTTTTGGGCGCGACAGATTTGGAAATGACAGAGGCTGGAACAGCCCGGCCGCTCACACCGCGCAATTGGTCAGAAATTTCGACGATGACGATTTCTTATGGTCACGGCCTTTCGGTCTCTCCGTTGCATTTGGCGGCGGGATATGCGTCGATCTTAAATGGCGGTACAATCGTCACGCCAACGCTTTTGCGCCAAGATGGCCCGCAAAACGGGTCTCGGATCGTGAGCGAAAGTGTCTCGCGTCGGTCGCGTGAAATGCTGCGCGCGGTGGTCACAGAAGGGACGGCCTCTTTGGCCGAAGTGCCGGGCTACCGGGTTGGCGGAAAAACCGGCACCGCCGACAAGCCGCGCCCACAAGGCGGCTATTATGATGAACGGGTCATTGCGACCTTTGCGAGCGTCTTTCCCGTGGACGCGCCGCGCTATGTTGTGGTTGTCACACTTGATGAGCCCGAAGAAACCTCAAGTGGCGAGCCGCGCCGCACGGCGGGTTGGACGGCGGTTCCTGTCGCCGCCGAATTGGTACGGCGCACAGCACCAATATTGGGTCTGCGGCCATCGGTTGAAATTGGCACTTTGGACGGGGTAGTAACCACCTCAAGCAACTAGGGGCAGGGCACCATGACGGCCAACAAGACATCGACATTGGCCGAACTGGGCCTTCGTGCACGCAACGGCAAAACGGCCCAGATAACGGGCCTGGCGGTCGACAGCCGCGAGATTAAGGAAGGGTTCCTTTTTGCCGCCTTGCCCGGCGCGCGTGTGCACGGCGCAGAATTTATCGAATACGCAGTGCGGATGCAGGCCGCAGCGATCCTGACCGATGCGGAAGGGGCCGAAATCGCCGCCGATGCCCTTGCCGGCTCGGATGTTGCGGTGATCGTAAGCGAAGATCCCCGCCAAACTCTTGCGCAAACAGCGGCCCTTTGGTTTGGCGCCACGCCGCCCACGATGGTGGCCATCACCGGCACCAATGGCAAGACATCCGTGGCCTCATTTGCTCGTCAAATTTGGGTGGCTCTTGGGCACAAGGCGGTCAATCTCGGCACCACCGGGGTTGAGGGCGCTTGGACGCATCCCTTGGCCCATACCACGCCCGAGCCGATCACGTTGCACCGGGCCTTGGCCGAGGCCGCGGCAAACGGCGTTACCCATTGCGCCATGGAGGCGAGCAGCCACGGCCTTGATCAACGCCGCCTTGATGGGGTGCTTTTGTCGGCGGCTGGATTTACCAACTTTACCCAAGACCACCTTGATTACCACGAAACCTTTGAGGCCTATTTCACCGCCAAGATGGGCCTGTTTGACCGCGTTCTGCCCGAAGACGGGGTGGCGGTGA
>JALZWD010000046.1 GCA_023300365.1 Flavimaricola sp.
TCGGTGACCATGAATTCGGGGCGTTGCTGGAAATTCTCTTTGATGTCGGCCACTTGCGCCGCGAATGCCGCACGATTTTCGTCCTGTGCGGTCCAATAGCCGACGATAAATACCAACAATGCCAAGGGCGCGCCAATGCGCAGGGTGGAGCGGAAGGCGGGCGTGAGCATCAGCCGCTGGTAGCGGTAGGCCCAGCGTGTGGGGGCCGGATCGCGAAACGGCGTCCGCGAGGGTGTGCCGAACATGGCCCTTAGCGATCGCATGATGCGTCCTCCACCAATTGGCGGCACAGATCCGGGAATGTGATCCCAACATATGCGGCCTGTTCGGGGGCGAGGGATGTGGGGGTCATGCCGGGCTGTGTGTTTGTTTCAAGCAAGATCAGGCCGTCGGGTCCGCGCGCCTCGTCCCAACGGAAATCAGTGCGGCTAAGGCCACGGCAGCCCAAAGCGACGTGGGCGCGCACGGCGAAATCCATGCAGGTCTCGTAGATCGCAGGCGGCACATCGGCGGGGATGACATGGGTTGATCCGCCAACAGAGTATTTGGCGTGATAATCGTACCAGCCTTCGGCATAAATATCGGTGACGGCGAGGGCCTTTGGGCCATTTGGGCCATCCAGAACGGCGGTGGTGAGTTCGCGGCCGGGAATGAATTGTTCGACCATGACAGTCTCGGGCATTTCGGGCGCAAGTGTTGGCGGGCCGTTGGTTTTTTCTTGAACGATATAGACGCCGACAGAGGAGCCTTCGTTGTAGGGTTTGACCACATAGGGCGGCGCCATGACGTGAGCCGCCTCAACCTCGGCGCGTTGGGCCAGAAGGCTCTCAGCGACGGGTAAGCCGTTGGCACGGTAGACTTTTTTGGTTTGCTCTTTGTCCATTGCCAGAGCGGAGGAAAGCACGCCGGAATGGGTATAGGGCAGCCGCGCCCACTCAAGGATACCTTGAACGCAGCCGTCTTCGCCCCAGCGGCCATGCAGGGCGTTGAACACAACATCGGGGGAAATTTCAGCCAGGCGCACAGCAATATCGAGGCCTGCATCGACCTCGATTACCTCACATCCTGATGCCCGCAAAGCTGCTGCGCATTCTTGGCCTGAACTAAGCGAAACGTCCCGCTCGGCACTGGGGCCACCCATTAACACTACAACTCTGGGATCTGTCCTGCTCGACATACCCTATTTCTTCGCCTTTTTACGGACCGATGGTCCGAACCGCCTCGTTTGCGAACCTTGTGGTCCGTCATTTGATTGGTGATCCTTGCCTCGGATCGATCGTTGCGGGCAGCCTCTTTTGGGCCGTCCTCGCCTTTGGAACCTATGGGGTTCGAGTCGCTTTCACGCCGACCCTCATGATTTCCCACTTTAGTGTGATTTGTTGTGTTTCGTAAACCTTTTTTCGGACTTCTTCGCCCAACATTTCAAGGTCTTCGGCGGTTGCATCGCCTGCGTTGGTGAGGAAATTGGAATGTTTGGTGTTCATCACCGCTCCCCCCCGCGCGGCACCGCGCATTCCGGCGTTGTCGATGACCTTCCATGCCTTGAGGTCATGGGTGTCGTCGGCCCGGCCTGTGGAGGAAAAACCCGCCGGATTGCGGAAAGTAGAGCCGGCGGTGCGATCACGGGTGGGTTGGGTTTCGTCGCGTTTGGCGAGCTGGTCCGTCATGCGGGCCTCGAGCGCGGCGGGATCGCCCGCAGGCGCATGCAATGCGGCGCTTGTGATGACGGCGCCTTGGGGGAGCGTGCTTTGGCGGTAGCGCAGATCAAGGTCGCGGGCGTGGATGTTATGGGTGCTACCGTCGCGCAAGACGACGGTGATGTGATCCAGCACATCGGCCATATAGCTGCCGTAGCAGCCCGCGTTCATTCGCACCGCCCCGCCAATAGTGCCGGGAATTGTGCGCAAAAAGGTAAGATCGAGGCCTTGGGCCGCGGCTTTGCGGGCGACATGCGCATCGAGGGCTGCGGCCCCGGCGTGGACCGTGTCGCCGTCAAACGTGATGCCGTTAAACCCGCGCCCCATGCGGATCGTGACCCCGGGAAGGCCGCCGTCGCGGACGATGAGGTTAGAGCCAACGCCCATCGGAAACACCGGGATGTCGGCGGGCAGATCGCGCAGAAAGGCGGCGAGATCATCGGTATCGGCGGGCTGGAACAGCCATTCGGCGGGGCCACCGACGCGCATCCACGTCAGGTCGTTCAAAGGGCGATTGGGTGTGAGGGCACCACGCGGGGTCGGCATATTTTGCATGGACGTCGGTGTCGCACCCCTGCCCCGCGATCACAAGGGGGCGGAGGTTCTTGAGCCGCGAAAACAGCCGATCAAGCCGCCAAATAAGACGCCGATAGCCGCAGGACCCGTGCCGAAAATGAGAAAGATCATGAGGGCCAACCCGTCGTAACCACTTGCCCGGTTTGCCCCAGCCAAAAGGCCCAATGCCACCAGTGCTATGAGGCCAAGGCCCATGGCGAGGGATTTGCCGCCCAGTTTCGAACCGAGTTGATAGGCCACAAGGGCGCTGAACAATCCAATGGCGATTGGGATGAGAATGATAAAGGGGTCCATGTGCTTGCTCTCATTTGTGAACGTTGTTCATTTGTAGGCCGTGGGAGAGCGGTATGGCAAGTGCGGAGCGCCCCGTGAACACTGTTCCGTGGCGTCACAAGAGGGGGTGGCGGGGCATAGGCCCCTAAATTTTAGAGGTTTTTTTGGAACGCGCCGATTTGCCGCGTAGCCAGCGCGTCAGGTAAACCAAAGGCCAGCGCAGCACGCTTGCGCCTGCGGCCAAGATGACCACGCCCCAAATGGGACCGTTCTCATAGGTGACATAGCCCACCAGCGGAATACCGATGGCGATCAGCACATAGGCCCGGAACCACAGGTTGTCCTTGGAGGGGATCATGGCGAGGACATTGGCGGTGATGAGCCAGAGCAGCGCGAGGATGAGAGAGGTGGTCATTTAGGGATCTCCACATGCTCGCCGCGAGCACGTTTCCAGAAGTAGCGAAGGGGGTTGCGAAACATTGAGACAAAGGCAAAGAGCGCGAAGACGCCGATGCCCCAGCCATGGACGGATGACATCCAGATAATAAGCAGCGGCGCCGCGATCAAAAGCGTGATGCCGGGTGCAAATTGCCGCCGCATCGGCAGCATCGCCGTTGCGGTTGCAGCAAAAACCCAAAGGCAGCCGATGATCACGGGCCAGCTCATGAGGCGCTGTCGCGTGTTGTGCGCGCGTGGTGGCCACGGCGCAACCATGAGGGCCGCCCCGCAAGAACGCAGAGCAATCCGATGATCAGCACGGCGATCCCCTGCCAGCCGTTAAGGTAGGTTTGCTGGAAGGTAATCAGCGCGCTAAAGAACAAAAAGAAGCCGATGACCATGAGGGTGAAGCGACCAAGCAAGAGGATGCAGGCGGCCAGTGTGCCCAAAAGGACGGTGATGGTGGCGCCGAAGATCATGATTGCAACCTCGCCGGCAGTCCGTTGGCCCATGTGCTGATGGTACCGGCGCCAAGGCAAACGACGATGTCGCCGGGGCGGGCCTGTTCGCGCACGAGGCGTGTCAGATCGCCTTCGTCGGTGACGGCGCGTGCGTGGCGGTGGCCGTGGCGGATAAGCCCCGCGACCAGATCATCGCGCGAGGCGCCCTCGATTGGGTCTTCTCCGGCGGAAAAGACTTCTGCGATGCCAACAACATCCGCGTCGTTAAAACAGGCGCAAAAATCATCGAACAGATCATGTAGGCGGCTGTAGCGATGTGGTTGGTGAACGGCGATAACGCGGCCTTCGCTGGCTTGGCGTGCGGCCTTGAGGACGGCGGCGATTTCGACGGGGTGGTGGCCGTAATCGTCGATGATCGTCACACCGTCGACTTCGCCGACTTTGGTAAAGCGGCGGTTCACTCCGGCAAATCCGGCGAGTGCATCGCGGATTTCTTCGCGCTTCATGCCAAGATGGCGGGCCACCGCGACGGCGGCGAGCGCGTTTGAGACATTGTGATCGCCGGGCATTGGCAATGTGCAGCCCTCGATCACCGCATCTTCGGTTTGCAAGGCGACATCGAAATGCGCGATGCCGTTTTTATAGGTGAGGTTCACGGCACGCACGTCGGCTTGGGCGTTGAAGCCATAGGTCACCACCCGGCGATCCGAGATTTTGCCAACCAATGCCTGCACTTCGGGGTGGTCGGTACAGCAGACGGCGAGGCCGTAGAAGGGCACGTTGGAGACGAAATCGAGGAAACCTTGGCG
>JALZWD010000047.1 GCA_023300365.1 Flavimaricola sp.
GACTGTGGCCCAGACAACAGCCAACGCGGCGGCGACCAGTGCAAATAACAAGCTATTTTTGGTGATATCTGTCGTGCGATCTAAGACCGAGAATATCAGTGGGTGCACCAGATAGACCCCCATTGCCGAAGCAGCGGCAAAATCAGAGGCCCGTGTGCGGGGGAGGGAGATCAGATCACAAGCTAAAAGTGCCGCCAAGGCAAGAGCAAGCTGGGGGAGCCCATCAGAATAGCCCAATACCGTGGCCACAAGGGTAAAGCAGGCTACCAATCTGATCTGTGCCAAGGGATGATCGCGTAACAAAGCAAACCCTAATCCCAAACAGCCCGCAGGGGCGATATAGGTCCACTGAGCTAGGGGTATGGCGAATGTTCGTCCCTGTTGGAGGCCTAAAAACACTAATGCAGTCGCGCCCAACCCACAGGCCAGCCCGACCGGATGGGTGGCGTGGGCCGCGCGAACGAGTGGATGTACCAGCAGACAGGCCCCAAATGCAAAGGGCAGGAACCACAAATGTATTGCTGGCCCGGTTAGGATCATGGACAAAGCGAACTCATTGGAAAATGTGGTAGGTGTGAGCGCAACTTCAACAAGTTTGAGCCCGCCGTATAGAGCTGACCAGATCAACCATGGCCGCATCAACCGCGACCAACGCGTGGTCGTATATCCCCTTAAGCTTTGGTGCGCGGCACCGGGCACGGCCATCACCAACATCACCATTAAAAAGAACGGAAGGGCTGCATATCCGACCTGCCCTCCCGGGGCTTGGGCGTGAAACAACACAATCCCAAACGCGGCAATCAAGCGGGCGTAGTCGTAGCTGGCGTTATGGTTCATGTCCTATCCTCAAATCTCTTTGGGATAGGGTTGGCGAAACAAGCTTAAAGAACGATTAACTAAACTTCATCAATCTTAAGGTGGCATTGACTATGATCAATTTTTAGACGGAAAGGAGCCATGTCTCTTCTCAGGGGCGAATGCTGAATTCGCGCTCCATGATCACCGACAGAGTGGTGCGCTCGGCGCGCGGGCTGTCTGAGCTGTCGTTGCTTTCGATGCTGACCTCAGCCAAAAGATCCCAATCTGGGGTCAGCTGGTAATCAAGTGTGGCCCCGATACTGGCTACGGTGGTTTCTTCGGATGTGCCGGTAAGCTCGGCCCGGGCGAAATCTGCATTTAGGCCGAGTGTGGCCAATGGCGTCAGCGCATGTTGGGCCCCCATAGACAGAGTAGTTTGCACCTGTTCTGCGCCATCCGCATCCGCACCAAAGCTGCGGTTCAGGCTGGCGTTGACACTGCCATTGGGCAAGGGGCGAGCGTAGGTAAAAGTGCCAGTGACAAAAACATCATCTGATGCTGCAGGCTGGGTAAGCCCAACACTTGCGGCCATAGTGACATCACCGGGGAGTTGGAAGCTGCGGTTAAAGCTGAGGCCATACCGGGTGCCTACTGTGGTGTCAGTGGTGGTAATGCCAAATCCAATGCTACCGTCGGGGCGCGCAAAGGTGGTGTCGGCATAGAGTGTTGTGTTCTCTGAGCGCCCAATATCAGATTCAAACGTTTCATGTTCGATCCCAATAAGGGTTTGGTTCACCGGGTTAATGTCCAAGCGGGCTTCAACGCCCAACGTTGTTGTGTTGCTATCGGTTAGCTCTGGTGTCGTGGCATTTGCAAAGCTCAGATCAGAGACATTGGCACTAAACGTTAGCCCAAAGGGGCGGTCGTCACGAATAGATAGGCTGGCGCCATAGTTCAGGCCGATCCTATCGCCGGAGCCTGAAAGATCAACAAAATCGTCAGTGATGATGATATTGCCCAAGTCATCAAGAAAATCAGTAAGTGGATCGATAAAAGTGATGTCCTGTTCGATATAGCTAAGGTTGACCCGAAAGGTGCTGGCGGCGGCACGGGTCGAGTAACGCAGGGTAAAGCGAGGATCACTCGCGCTAAAATCAAGGCCTTGGTTTCCAGGTGGGTTCACCCCAAACAGCGATGTGGTCGCCTCAAGCGATAGCTGTGAGGTGCGGGTTTGAGATGCGAGACCAAAAGAGAGATCGGTTGTCGAGCGCAGAGTTGTGCCACGTGACACCGGCGCAAAACTTTGGTTTTCAGTTAATGACAATTCTTGCGACAAGCCGAAAGTCAGAAGTACACCTCCGCCATCGTCTTCATCTTGGGCTGATACGGGCATCGTTGAGGCCACGATGATGGCCAAAATACCCGCGTTGCGCGTCCCTATTTTTTTGATCACCTGTCGCCGCCCTTTATCAATCCTTGGCCTGTCCCAAACGCAGTTTGTCTGCGTTGGCGGCCTAAGGGTGTCTCGTCGTATCTGCCCCTCTTGGACGTGTTGGGTTCAAGAGGGGCAGGTCGTTTATTCAAACAACCGGCGCTGGGGCACGATGATCACATCACCGTCTTGCAGACCAGAGGTCCCATTGGGGCTGAGGCCTGCCTCGATCGCATCATAGTTTAGGATAAAGACTGTCTCAGCACCGCTGCGATCGGCGCGACGCAATTGCACGCGGGAGGTTGCGGCAAAGTTGGAAAAGCCATTCATCTCCGCAAAAAGCTGTAGCACGGTGGTTTCGGGATCCACGCTCAGTTTGCCAGTATTGCCAGCCTCGCCAATAACATAAATATCGATGGTTGGATCTGGTTCAGGGGCAGTTGGCCCTGTGAGGACTGGTGGATCAACCTCGACCAAACGCTCAACCGAGACAAAAACACTTGGTGTAGCGGCAAAATTAGAGGCCAACTGGCTGGCAAGATCAGCTTGGATTGCCTCAACCGAGCGTCCCCGGGCCAATACGGCCCCGGCCAAAGGCACAGTGATGCGTCCATCTGGTGGTACAAGAACCGAACGGTTTAGGGAGCTGTCTTCGATAACTTCAATGCGCAACACGTCACCGGCGCGAATGCGGTAGTTTTCTTGCGCCACAGAAGCGGTTGTGAACAATAGCGATACCAGCAAAACCAGAGTGGCGCGCAGGGTCAAAAGTCTCATGTCATGTCTCCAAACGGCCATATTAGCCCCTGATGGGTCACCCAAAGGGACCTGTTATCTCTCTGGTACGCTGCCACACGCGGCCTGGGAACCACCCTATCGGGGTTATGACCCTATTTGGGCCATGTCGTGCCGAACCTGCAACAATATCTAAGGCCTCTATATAACCGATGTGTTATTCCACAGCTTGTAAGGCTTCAATTGTGCTGGCGGCTGTTTCCATTTGTGGTAGATTCCGGCCTTCCGCAAGCGTGATGGCGCGGGTGAGGGTGGCGATCGCGTCTTCACGGCGCTCGAGAGCCGCATAGGTCATGCCAAGGTGGAACTGAACCAAAGCTTCATCCGGCAGGCCAGCGGCGGCTGGCTCTAGGGAGGCGAGGGCGACATCATAGTTGCCTTGCGTATATTCCAACCAACCATATGTGTCCTGCAACGCGGGGATGCCAATGCCACGCAAGCGCCGGGCAATACTATAAGCGCGTTCCAACTCCGCGGGATCGTCACGGTATGTGGCGATCAGACTTGCCAAGTTATTGGCAACAACCACATCACTGTCATCAAGGGCATATTGCGCCTCATAGATGGCGATCGCCCCATCATAATCGCCTTCGGCCTCAAGGAAGCTTGCCTTGATTTGCTGTAGTTGAAAGGCTTCCGGATTGGCTTCAAGACCAGCGTTCAAAACATCAAGCGCCTCTGCGCCCCGATCTTGGATGTTGAGAAGACGGAACAACAGGCGGACCGGCGCTTCTGCTCCGGGGAATTCCGCAGCAACCTCACGGTAGATTTCTTCGGCGCCAACCAGATCACCTTCGTTGATCCGCATCGTGCCATCCAACATTCGCAACGCAGGATCTTCGGAGAGATCTTCGAGGGCCTCATTTAACATATCGCGGGCCTGCTCGCGTCGATCAGAGTTCCACAAAGTCATGATAACGGTGACAGTGGCAGCAGAAGGATTGTTCGGATCAACCAGATTGTCTTGAATAATTGCCAACCCTTCATCGGTCCGGTTTTGTCCGATGAGTGCCGCGGCGCGCAGCGATGCTTCCATCTCGAGCGCTTCAGCTGTGTTGATCTCCAAGAGGACGTCGCGCAATTGGTCGATATCCGCCCAATCTTGCTGTCCCAGTCTCAATTCAGCAATGTCATTGATAAGCTCGAGGTTGCGTGGTTCAACCCGGAGTGCGTTTTCCAACACCGCCAGAGCAATAGGTATTTGATTGTCCGAGGCAAGGAAGCGGGCATAAGTCATCGAGGGCCCTGCCGCATTGCCCGAGACTTCAACGGCCAAGGCAAGCCGCTCACTGGCCAATTCTGATTGTCCCGCCCGTTGGTGTGCACGGGCCATTAACAAGAGTACATCTTGGTTGCGCGGCGCTTGGTCAAGGGCCACGCGCAAATCGGAAATGGCGCCATCGGGGTCCTCCTCACCGATCTTCCAGTTGGCCCGAAGGAGCAAGGCGCCAACATTGGCGCGGTCTTCAGCAAGAACTTCTTCGACAAGGGCGCGGGCCCCAACCTGATCACCTGTTTGAATCAACATCCGTGCTAATTGGTTTTTGATATCGCGGATCTGATCTGAGGGTTCGGCTCCGTCGAGAATATCTTGCATCTGGGTGATGGCGCCGTCTTGGTCGCCAGTTCCAAACGAAATACCAGCCCTAGTGGCCTGATACCCCAAGCCATTTTCGGTGCCGTCATTGGCTGTAATCAGGGCGTCCAGCTCGGCCAAAGCCGCTTCCGTCCCGCGGCTGCCTAAGACATAGCGTATCAGATCTGTATGCCCGGCCGTATTCTCAGTGGGCGGGCCAGCAAGCTCGCGTAAAAATGCTTCGGTGGCGGCATCGTCGCCTTGGCGAACATACCATAAAAACAGGATCCGATGTACTTCTCTATTATCGGGAAAGAGCGCAAACATTTCATCAAGCTGCGCTTTTGCCGCGTCCTCACGGCCAATGTTGCTAAGCAACTGCATCTTGGCCATTTGGAATCGGAATTGCATTGGATCTTGTGCTAATAAAATATCAAGTTCTGGCAGGGCGGCACTTGGGGTGTTGCCACCAATTAAAGCCTCGATCAGAACCTGCCGGGCTATTTGGTTATCCGGGGTCTCGGTCAACACCTCACGGATATCTTCAACCGCCTCCGCTGCCGCGGCGTCTTCATTGTTAATACGGGCATTACGGAAGGATAAGATTGCATTGATGGCGCGGCTACGGGCGGAGTCGGGGTCTTGTTCAAACGCAGCCATACCATGGCGCGTGACCTCATCCCAATCACTGCGGCTGATAGCCATTTCCGCCAGACGCTGGCGTATGGGTGTGACCTCGGGGTGTTGCTCAATTAAACGCAGATATTGCCCATAGGCTTCTTGGAAATTGCCACGCTCAAACTGAGTGTCCGCGTAAAGTTGCCGGGCTTCTAGGTGAAAGCCATCAAATTGAAAGACGTTTTGCAATTCGATTAAAGCGCGGTCAACATCACCATCTTCCATCAAAGACAGAGCAGACTGGTAATAGCCCTCGGCCTTTTCTTCGGCACTTTCGCATCCGGCCACAAATAGGGCAGTTGAGAGCATCAAAGCGGAGACAAGTGATCGTGGGGTCATCGGATAATCCATGTTGTGAGATAGACAAGGTGGGTAGGCACAGGTTG
>JALZWD010000048.1 GCA_023300365.1 Flavimaricola sp.
GGGGGCGGGGTGTGTGTGGTGAAATTGGCCCAAAGGATCGCCCGAAACCTGCATGCGGCCCGACATGCCAAGATGGATAATCAAGGTTTCGCCCGAGGAAAGATCGGCAAGGATATATTTCGAGCGGCGGCGCAGGGCGGTGACGGTTTTGCCGGTGAGGCGGGCGGCCATATTCTTAGGGAATGGCCAGCGCAGGTTGGGGCGATTGACGGCCGCGTTGGTAATGATCTGCCCCTCCATGGCGGGGGCAAGCCCGCGACGAACCGTCTCAACCTCTGGCAATTCAGGCATGCTATGCTTTCTATATGATTGGCCGGGGTGTATGGCCCCATGGAGCGCATTACAATTGGCGCGAAGACGTAGGACGGCAAGGCCCATGGCAAAGATAGACGACAAAACCACGCATTTCGGATTTGAAACCGTGCCCGAGGACCAAAAGGCCGGGCGCGTGCAGGGCGTGTTTTCCTCGGTGGCCAGTAAATACGACATTATGAACGATGTCATGTCGGTGGGCATTCATCGCATATGGAAAGAGGCGATGATGGATTGGCTGGCGCCGCGCCCCGGCCAGCGCCTTTTGGATGTGGCTGGCGGGACGGGGGATATCTCGTTCAAGTTTCTGGGCCGTGCGGGGGAAGGGTTTGCCACCGTTCTGGACCTGACGGAGCCGATGTTGGTTGAAGGGCGCAAGCGGGCCGAGGCCGAGGATAGGGCCGCGAACCTTGATTGGGTGGTGGGCGATGCGATGGCCTTGCCGTTTGAGGACAATACCTTTGACGTCTATACCATCAGCTTTGGCATTCGGAATGTGACGCGGCCGCAAGAGGCGCTGAATGAAGCCTACCGTGTCCTGAGGCCCGGTGGGCGTTTGATGGTTTTGGAGTTTAGCCAAATCCCCAACGACATGATGCAAAAGGCCTATGATCTGTATTCGTTCAACGTCATCCCGCGGATGGGGCAAATGATTGCGGGGGACCGGGACAGTTATCAATACCTTGTGGAAAGCATCCGCAATTTTCCAGATCAAGAGACGTTTCTTGAGATGGTGCGCGAGGCTGGGTTTGGGAATGCAAAGTATCGCAACCTGAGCATGGGGATTGCGGCGCTTCATTCGGGTTGGAAGCTGTAGGGTGCGGGGTCCACATAACATAATTCGCCTGATCCGGACCGGGGCGACGCTTGAGCGCACGGGCGCGATGAAGGTGATTTTGGACGCTTTGGATGCGGGGCCGGTGCTGCGGGTGACGTTCCGCACGCTGGTTTGGCCGTTTCAATGGCTGGGGTACAAGGGCGATGTGACAATGCCGCCGGCGACGCGGGCGCTGACGGCGCTGGGCCCGGCGTACATTAAATTTGGACAGGTTTTGTCGACGCGGCCCGATGTGGTGGGCGGCGAATTGGCCGAGCAATTGAAGGTATTGCAAGACAAGTTGCCGCCGTTTGCGATGGATGTGGCGCGCGATGAGGTGGCGCGCGAATTGGGCGCGCCTGTCGAGGACCTTTTTTCGGACTTCTCCGAGCCGGTTGCGGCGGCGTCGCTGGCGCAGGTGCATAAGGCAACCGTGGCGAGCACGGGCGAGGCGGTGGCGGTAAAGGTTCTGCGGCCGGGCATTGAGAAGGCGTTTCGGCGCGATATTGATGCGTTTTTCTTTGCGGCGCGGACGATTGAATTGCTGTCGCCCGCATCGCGGCGGCTGCGTCCGATGGATGTGATCGAGCATTTTGACGGGGTGGTGCGCGGGGAATTGGACCTGCGGCTTGAAAGTTCGGCGGCGGCGGAATTTGCCGCCAATACCGAGCAGGATGCAGGATTTCAGGTGCCGGAAGTGGTGTGGCATTTATCCGCGCGGCGGGTGATGACGCTTGGGTGGGCCGAAGGGCTTTCGGCGGCGGATGTCGAGGGCATTGATGCGGCCGGGCATGATCGGCGCGCATTGGCCAGCCGTGTGTTGCAATTGTTTTTGCAGCAAGCGTTGCGCGACGGATTTTTTCATGGGGATATGCACCAAGGCAACCTCAAGATCGCGGCGAATGGTGATATCATTGCCTATGATTTTGGGATCATGGGGCGGATTGATGAATATACCCGCCGTGTTTACGCCGAGATATTGTTTGGGTTTATCCGCAAAGATTACAAACGCGTCGCCGAAGTGCATTTTGAGGCCGGGTATGTGCCCGCCGATAAGGATGTGGACGAATTTGCGCGGGCGCTGCGGGCCGTAGGAGAGCCGATTTTTGGTATGGATGCCTCGGCGATTTCGATGGCGCGGCTGCTGAGCTATCTTTTCGAGGTGACGGAAAAGTTTGGCATGGAGACGCGGACCGAGCTGATCCTTTTGCAACGAACGATGGTTGTTGTTGAGGGTGTGTCGCGGACGTTGGATCCGCATATGAACCTTTGGCAAGATGCGCGGCCAGTGGTTGAGAATTACATCAAGGAGAGCATTGGGCCCAAAGCATTGGCGCGGGACCTGTTTCGCACCGCGCGGGTATTGTCGCGGTTTGGACCGCGATTGCCACAGATGGCCGAGGCGGCTTTGATCCGCACGACCAACCCGGCACCAACGCCACCGCCCAAGAAAATTTTGCCCCGTTTGGGGTGGGCATCTTTGGGGGCGGCATTGGCGATGGTCGGCAGCTGGTCCTTGGGCCTTTTCTAGCTGTCAGCCTCGCGAAGGGCCGTGACGTTATCGGCGGCAACACTGACGCCACCATCAAAGATGACGGAGATTGCGCCCGCGTCGTTGCGGACCTCGCGGACGGTGCCATAGTTTTCGGCGGCGGCGGCGCCGATTGCATCCCCGTTTGCAAAACTGACCACTTCAAAGCTGTAGAGACCATTGGGCAGGGGGCTGCCGAGGTTAGAAACACCAGCCCAATCGATGGGCTCGGACGTGAGAGGCAGGGCGAGGCGTTGGACCTCGTCACCTGCGGCGTTGCGCACGACAAGCTCGGCATCATCGGCCAGGGCATCAATTTTGGGGACAATTGTAATGGGCGCGCCATCAAAATAGGCGGGCGCATCTGTGCGCGCCTCGCGGCCCACCCAAGTGGCGACATCGGCCATACCGCTTGTGGTCAACTGTTGGCCAAGGGCGGTGAGAAGCTCGTTTGTTTGGACCTGTTGTTCGACGGATGAGAAGGTGGCCAATTGCACCGCGTAATCAGAGGATTCGATTGGGTTGAGCGGATCTTGGTTTTCCATTTGCACGGTGAGCATTTCCAAAAATGTTTGGAAGTCGGAGCTTATGGTGTTGGCGGCCTGAGCTGTGGTTGCGGCGGTTGTCGTGGCGGTGGTTGCGCCGGTAATGGGATCGGTGGTCATGGGGTCTATCCTTAGATGCGGAGGTCAAGTGTGCCGTTTGTTTGGTTGGAGGTGGGTTGCGCGACCGCAGTGTCAGTGCCGTGGGGGGAGGCGGGTGCGGATGCGGCTTTGGCCTCTGTTGCGTCGTGCCCTTGGGTGTCGGCCTCGGCGTCTTGGGCGGCGGCATCTTCACCGGATTGAGCGAAGTCGAAACTGACGTCATCATAGCCCAGATCGCGGAATTCAGAACTGAGTTGGGTTATGTAGCGCCGCATAAGATCGAGGGTTTCGGGGCGTTCCACCATAATCGCCACGTGTACGGCGGAATCTTGGGCGGATAAATTCATGCGGACGCGGCCCAATTCTTCGGGGTGCAAGAGGATGTCGCGGCGGTGTAGCGCGGTGTTTTGCGCAATTTGCGAAAGCTGCGCGGCCACATGTTCGGGGGTCGCACCGGGGATGACTGGCGCGACACTGCGAGAGGCGGGTGCAAGGGGCGCGGCATCTGGAGCGCGTGCAATGGGCAATTCCAAGAGGTCGGGCGGTGTTTCTGGCACAGCGGCCGTGGTGGGCCCAGACGCCGCGAGCGGTGCGGCGGTGGTGTATGCGGCCAAAACCTGTGGCGTCGGCGGCGGGGGGATCTGTGACGGCGCGGCGGGCAAGGGGCGCGCGTCGGTTGAGATCACGTGATGCGAGATCGGCTTGGCGGGGCGGGTTTGGCCGCCCAACAAGTCGACCGCGGGCGCGGGCGTTGTTCCCGAGCCGCGGAGCGGTTGGGCCGCGGTAACCTTGGCGAGTGGCAGGTGCGACGCATGGGTTTTGGGCCAATGCTCTGAAGGGTCATCCGAAGCGTCGAAAAC
>JALZWD010000049.1 GCA_023300365.1 Flavimaricola sp.
GCGGGACGGGATGCCAAGCGCCCTGCCCTCGGCGCCGCTTGCCGCGATCCTATATGCCGCCGTGTTTCCAACGGCACTTGCTGCGGTGATCCGGGTTCAGGTGATTACCACCGCAGGCTCGCTGTTTATGTCGAACACCAGTTATATGGTGCCGGTCTGGTCGGTGATTTTTGGCGTTGTGTTGTTGGACGAGGCCTTGTCGCCAACCCTATACCTTGGGTTGGCGTTGATCTTGTGTGGTATTGCGGTGAGCCAAATGCGGCTGCGGGGCCGCTAGGCGGCGTTTTCCACTGCGGCGACGATATCGTCGACGACCTGCTCGAGCAATTTGGCGTCGGTGCTTTCGGCCATCACCCGGATCAGCGGCTCGGTCCCGGATTTGCGGATCAGGACGCGGCCGGTTTTGGCCAAACGCGCTTCGCCGTCTTTGATCGCCGCTTGCACGCTGCTGGTGTCGAGCGGGGTTTTGCCCGCCTCAAAGCGCACGTTCTTGAGCATTTGTGGCACCGTCTCGAATTGGCGCACCAGCGCGCTGGCGGGTTTGCCCGTCTCAATCATCGCCGCGAGGACTTGGAGGCCTGCGAGCAGACCGTCGCCTGTGGTGGCGTGGTCGGTCATGACGATATGGCCCGATTGCTCGCCGCCCAGATTAAAGCCGCCCTTGCGCATCGCCTCGACCACGTAGCGGTCGCCGACGGCGGTGCGCTCGAGGCGCAGACCTTTGTCGGCGAGGAAATTTTCAAGGCCCAGATTGGACATCACAGTGGCCACCAATGTGCCGCCCGCAAGGCGCCCCTCATCGGCCCAACGGCCCGCGATCAGGGCCATGAGTTGATCGCCATCAGCAACCACACCTTTTTCGTCGATGATCATCACGCGGTCGGCGTCGCCATCAAGGCAAATGCCGATATCGGCACCATGAGCAACCACGGCCTCGGCGGCGGTGCCTGTCGAGGTGGATCCGCAATTTTCGTTGATATTCAAGCCATTGGGGGAGGTTCCCACAGGGATAACTTCGGCACCCATTTCCCAAAGCACTTCGGGGGCGACGCGGTGGGCAGCACCATTGGCGCAATCAATCACGACCTTAAGCCCTTGGAGGGAGACGCCCGAAGGGAAGCTGGCTTTGAGGCGTTCGGCATAGCGAAAACGGCCATCATCGATGCGTTTGGCGCGGCCAATGTTGCCGGCTTTGGCGGGCTCAATCTCGGTTTCGACCAAGGCTTCGATCTCGGCCTCGGCGGCATCCGAAAGCTTGAACCCATCGGGGCCAAAGAATTTGATACCGTTGTCATGGTGGGGGTTGTGCGAGGCGGAGATCATGATGCCGACATCCGCGCGCATTGATGTGGTGAGAAGGCCCACCGCCGGGGTTGGCAC
This sequence comes from Flavimaricola sp., assembly GCA_023300365.1. Lineage (GTDB taxonomy): Bacteria > Pseudomonadota > Alphaproteobacteria > Rhodobacterales > Rhodobacteraceae > JALZWD01. The sequence goes on from JALZWD010000049.1 coordinate 1,381, forward strand.
CGGGCCAAAGAGCAGCACGTTCATGCCCGTGGAGGTCAGGCCCGCAACAAGGGCGTTTTCGAACATATAGCCCGACAGACGGGTATCTTTGCCGATCACAACGCGGTGGCCGTTGGAGCCATCGTTGCGGAAATAGCGGCCCGCCGCCGCGCCAATCTTGAGGGCCATATCGGCCGTCATCGGCCAAGTGTTCGCGGTGCCACGCACCCCATCGGTGCCAAACAATTTACGTGCCATGTTAAGTCTCTACTCGTTTTTCATTAGCGCGCGCTGCATTTGCACAGCCGCTTTTGTTGCCTTGGTATCATGGACGCGCAAAATCTGAACCCCCTGAGTGACCCCCCATAACGCCACGGCAACCGAGCCGGGCATGCGGTCGGCGGCATTGGGCGCATCGGTGAGCGTGCCGATGAACTTTTTGCGCGACGCACCCAACAAGATTGGGCAGCCAAGATCGTGGAATTGGTGCAGGTTTTGCAACAGCGTTATATTGTGTTCGAGACGTTTGCCAAAGCCGATGCCGGGGTCTGTGATGATCTTGCTGCGCGCGATGCCCGCCGCCACAGCCACCTCAATGCGGGCGGCGAGGTAATCGCGGACCTCGGCCACCACATCGCCGTAACGGGGATCGTTTTGCATGGTGTCTGGGCGGCCTTGGGAATGCATCAGACAGATCGGCGCGCCGGATGTGGCGACGACATCGGCCATATCGGTATCAAATTCCATCGCCGAGACATCGTTGACGATATTGGCCCCCGCCGCGAGGGCCTGATGTGCGACCGGGGCTTTGCGGGTGTCGATTGAGATGGGGGTGGATAGTCCGGCGTCGCGCAGGGCGTGGATCACCGGGATCACGCGGGCAGTCTCTTCGGCCACGCTAACTTCGGTGGCTCCGGGGCGGGTGCTTTCGCCGCCAATGTCGAGGATATCGGCCCCATCCGCGATCATCAGGCGGGCTTGGGCCACCGCGTCGTTGACGTCGAAATATGCGCCGCCGTCCGAGAAGCTGTCGGGGGTGACGTTGAGGATGCCCATGATGCGCGGGCGGTCAGGCGAGAGACCGGCGATGGTGGCAAGATCAGACATCAATGCGCCGGGTTGGGGTTTTTTGGGATGTGGGGGCGTCGGCACCAACCACGAGCAGCTCGGTTGCCTCTAGGAGATCGGCGAACCATGCCACGAGGGCCACGGCGTCCTTGGGGCTGGCTGAGGGGCCATCAACTGCGTCGAGCACAATTTTGGAGGGGGCCCAGACGCTGATTTGGCCTTGGCGCATGGCCCAATCGAGTTCGGTGCGCGTATCGACAACGATAAAACGATCATCCTTGCCCGCGAGGCACCATGCGTTTTGTTCAATCGCCAACAGATCAATCCGGCGTTGGGCCATTTTGTGGCGGGCATCTGGGGCGGGCGCCTCGCCTGAGCCGACGCATAAGATGATCGGATCACCAAGCCCAGCAAGCGTATCGAGGCGTTGGCCGAGGTCCGGTTCGTGAATGGCCGCGTTGCTGAGGTAAATCACGCGGGGGTGCGGGAGATCGTCGATGTCTTCGGGCGGGGTGGCGGTATTTTCGCGGGCGCGCAGAATTTCGACACCAAGCGCGCCGGGGCCACGGTCCAGCTTTTCGATACGGACAAAGACGCGGACGGCCTGAGGCTCAATCAAGATCAATTCAGCGACCTTGTCGGCGAGGGTTTCGAGAAGGTTGAGCCGCTCGAACGCGAGGGCGGCCGCGATTGCCTCGGTGACTTTGTCATAGCTTAGGATGCGGTCGACATCGTCATCAATCGGCCCCGTGAGGGGCGAGACCTCGACCACGACATTGAAGCTGACCCTTTGGGTGGTGCCGCGTTCGGCCTGAAAGGCGCCGATCTCGACCTCAACGATATGGTCACGCAAGGAGATGCGGTCGAGCGGCGTGCCCTCGGCCATGGCATCCGCGCGGGCCGTGGGATGGGCGAACGCTTGGGCGATTTCGTTAGTCATGGTGCACCATCCGGCCTGTTGTGTGAACAGGCGGATACAATGCGCGCGGCCATGGGGCAACCGCCCGACCCGTCATCCGGCACGTCAAAGGCGACGTTATGACCGATAGAAGTGGTGCGAGCCGATGGTGATGGTCCGGGCGAAGACGCGGCTCCATGATGGGCTGACGGCACGGGTGTGGTAATGTGTGGCCCCAGAGGTCAGATCGCGGGCACCGCCGTCGATCATGATGCGGGCCACTTTGCCGACAACGCGCCATGCGGCCTGTTCGTTGATCCGGTCAGACAGGCCGTCGCAGGTATAGGTGAACTGGCAGCGGTAGCGCGCGCCAGTGCCTTGATGGATAACGCCGCACAAGCTGTTGGGGTATGCGCTGCTGTCGACGCGGTTGAGGATCACTTCGGCCACGGCGAACATGCCGCGCACGGTTTCGCCGCGGGCCTCGTGGTAGAGGGCCTGTGACAGGCATTCCCATTGGGCGCCGCCCGTTGCCGTTGGCTGGGCGTTGATGAAATCACGGCTGTAGGTGATTGGACCAGAGGCCAATTGCGCCTCGGGGACCGCCGTTTGCGGGGCGGCTTGTGGCGCAGGGCCCGTGGCCAAGGTTGAGAGCTGTTGGGCCGCTTGCGGCGCGGTGACACCCGTCATGGCGGTGCGTTCTTGGTCAAGGATGGAGCCCAAACGCTCGATCAATGCATCTTCGGCGGCAAGCTGTGATGGCGCGGCCACCAAAGCGGCGCAGGTGATGGCAACAGCGCGCGACAGACGCGCAGCCTTCAATCCAAAAAATGTCATACCTAACATACCCCCCGGCAATTTTTTACGAACTTTTAAAATCGCAATTCGGCCAGCAGCAGGCCGCAGCAGCGGCTGACTAATGGAAAACTGCGCAAAGGGCAAGGCATGTGGATAAATTGGGGATTACGCCGAAATTTGGGCGCAAGGTTGGGGATTTTTAGGACAAAATCAGGGCCTTAGGGCGTCTGTGGATCTGACTTGTCCATGGAAATGCGATCCGCGATGGCCAATTGTGCGGCGGAAAGTCGCGCAGCGGGCACGCGAAATGGCGAACAAGAGACGTAATCGAACCCCTGAGCCCGGCAAAATGCGATTGCTTCGCGGTTGCCGCCGTGTTCGCCACAGATCGACAATGTCACATCCGGACGGGTCTTGCGGCCACGGGTGGCGCCGATTTCGAGCAATTCGCCCACCCCTTCGCTGTCGAAGAAATGGAAGGGATCTTCGGGGTAGACGCCCTGTTGGACATAGTCGGACATGAACCGGCCAGCATCATCACGTGACAATCCATAGGCCATTTGCGTCAGATCATTGGTGCCAAACGAGAGGAA
>JALZWD010000050.1 GCA_023300365.1 Flavimaricola sp.
TAATACTAAAGAACATGGCCCGCTCGGAGGTTTCTTATAGCGAGGTAAACGGCGACGTTTTGCTTGATCTTGATGGCAACACCTCAATCCGGTTTGAGGGTCTGGCGGCTGATTTGTCCGCAGAGACTTGGGGCGTGCTTTTTTAATATATAAAACCTATGGGGCCGGTCAAAAAGGTCCGGCCCCATGTCCAACCTTGGACACTCAAATCAGAGGACGTAACGGCTCAAATCCGTGCTCCGAGCCAGCTCCCCTAGATGCTCCTCCACAAAGGCCGCATCGATCGTGATTTCATCCCCCGCCCGATCTGGCGCGTTGAATGACAGGTCCTCGAATACCCGTTCAATCACCGTATAGAGCCTGCGCGCGCCGATATTTTCGACCGCCTCATTCACTTCGGCCGCAATCTTGGCCAGCGCCGCGATCCCGGTTTTCTCAAAGGTCACGACAACCTCTTCGGTTTTCATAAGCGCCGTATATTGTAACGTCAGAGCATTGTCCGTTTCGGTCAAAATCCGCACGAAGTCTTCCTCGGTCAGCGCCCGCAGTTCTACGCGGATTGGAAGGCGCCCTTGAAGTTCGGGCAGCAAATCTGACGGTTTGGCGACGTGAAACGCACCGCTTGCGATGAACAAGATATGGTCGGTTTTGATTGACCCATGTTTGGTGGAAACTGTCGTCCCCTCGATCAAAGGCAGCAGGTCGCGCTGAACCCCTTCGCGGCTTACATCCGCGCCGCGCCGCTCGGAGCCTGCGGCAACCTTGTCGATCTCATCCAAGAACACGATCCCGTTTTGCTCAACCGCCTCGAGGGCGGCCTTGCTGACGGTTTCGTCATCCAGCAGCTTGTCTGCCTCATCCGCGATTAGCGCGTCATAACTTTGCGCGACGGTCATCTTCTTTTTGACGGTCCGTCCCCCCATCGCTTTGCCAAAGATATCGCCGAGGTTCATCATCCCACCCATACCGCCGGGTTGTCCGGGGATTTCCATGCCGCCGAGTGGATTGGAGGTGTCTGTTAGCTCAAGCTCGATCACCGTGTCATCGAGTTCACCCGACTTAAGCTTTTTGCGGAACATCTCGCGGGTTTGCTCGCGGGCATCCTCGCCTGCGATTGCGGCGACGACACGTTCTTCGGCGGCTTCATGGGCGCGGGTTTTCACGTCCTCGCGCATATGCTCGCGGGTTTCGATAATCGCGGCTTCCATCAGGTCGCGGATGATTTGTTCAACGTCACGGCCCACGTACCCTACTTCGGTAAATTTGGTCGCCTCGACTTTGATGAACGGCGCGCGGGCCAGCTTGGCGAGGCGGCGGGAGATTTCGGTTTTGCCGACACCTGTGGGCCCGATCATTAGAATATTTTTGGGATAGACCTCGTCGCGCAGATCATCGCCCAATTGTTTGCGCCGCCACCGATTGCGCAAGGCGACGGCCACGGCGCGCTTGGCATCGTTTTGGCCGATGATGAACCGGTCGAGTTCCGAGACAATTTCACGGGGGGTTAGGTCAGTCATGGTCAAAGGCCTTTAATGAGCTGGCGGAAGATAATTGCGGAGGCCACCCAAGGGCAGCAGATTGAGGATCACCGCGCGGATACGCTCCCAAAACGCGCCGAGCAAGAGCAGGAAGACGCCCAGTGCGAGGATAAGCACGAACGCCCCTTCGGACGCCGCATCGCTTGAGAGCGTGGTGACGACAACAACCGTGTAGCCAATCGCCGTGAGCAAGAACGAGCGTCGGTCAATTGCGATGGCAACAATGGCAAAGAGCGCGAGCGCCAAGATCAAAACCAGCATCGCGCCCGTTGTGTCGGAAGACAGCAGGGACAAGGCGATCGTGTTTATAATCGCGGGAGCCGCGACAACGTGGAGCCAGAACCCTTGGGCCGAGCGGCGGGTGACGCGGTTGGGATCGGACCCATCAAACACCATGGCCAGCGCAAAAACCGCGATGCCCAAAGCGAGGGTTATCCAAGCGAAGCGCCCTTGGCCTGAGAAGGTGAAGATGTCTTGAACACTGCTGGGTGTGCCAGCCTGAGTTGCCGCAGCGATAAGGGCCGTGGCAAATAGGCCGAGGGCCATGATGGCCATAGCGAAGGGGACCTTGAAGCGGAGCCAATAGAGGAAAACGGCCACCACCGAGAGCATGCCGGGAAGGACGAGGCTTGAGAAGTCTTCTTGGGCGATCATAAAGACCTGTGCGAAATATTGGCCAAGCCCAAAAGCGGCGGTTCCGGTGAACATGACCGTGAGCAATATCGCGGGGCCAATCATACGGCGGCGGCGGATGAAATATTCGGACAACAGCCAAACAAGTCCGGCGCTTACGGCGGACATCAGAAGCGCTGTGCGTTGCAGGGATCCCACTTGATCCACAAGAATCCAGCCCGCAATACCGGCCCATCCGGTTGAAAGGATCATCAGGCCGACCATAATGAAGATCTCGTTGAAGCCGCGAAACAGCTCAAAGGGTTCATCGCCAATGGCAAGGTTTTCGCGCGCGCCCGTGCGGCTGTGGGCAAGGGCGGTTAGAGATGCCGCTTGCTTTTCTGTAAGGATGCCCGCCCCGACCGAGGCGCGAAGGTCGTCTTTGTCGATCATCTTCTGTCCTTTTGATGAGCTATAGTTAAGCGTTGACGCGCCCAAGTTGAAGGCCAAGGCGGAAAGAACCGCTAAATGACATCTTTATCACAAAGCTGTGCAGCAAATAGGCGCGGCAGCGTGGAACGATTAGGGTGAAGCCATACAGTCTGAAATGGAGAATCAAATGGACCGTCGTACTTTTGTTACCGCCCTTGCAGCAACCGCTGCTGCCCCTGCTTTTGCCGGAGGCCATGGACGCATTTTTAATTTTGTTGGGATCAACAACCACACAGTGACCGGTCGTGCCGAAATTGTTGGCACAACAGTGCACCTGCTTGATGACTTCCGTTTTGATGGCGCGCCTGATCCGAAGATCGCATTGGGCCGTGATGGCACATATGATCCCGCGACCTTGAGCGGTCTTTTGACGAACTTTAGCGGTTCATCGTCGTTTGAATTGCCTGCTGGCATTGACCCTGCCCAATATAACGAGGTTTGGGTTTGGTGTGAGCAGTTTAACGTAGGACTTGCGATCGCTTCGGAAGCTTAAATTTCCTCGACCGTTAGATTGCCGTTGGTATAGACACATATATCAGCGGCAATCGCCATCGCCGCGCGAGCGACCTCTTGTGCGGATTTATCGGTGTCCATCATCGCGCGACCAGCCGCGAGGGCATAATTGCCACCGGACCCAATTGCGGTGACGTCGTGTTCTGGTTCGAGAACATCGCCAGCGCCCGTGATCACCAACAGCTCTTTGCCATCCGAAACGATCAGCATTGCCTCGAGTTTTTGCAGGTATTTGTCGGTACGCCAGTCTTTGGCAAGCTCAACACTGGCGCGGGCCAGTTGGCCGGGGGAGGCTTCGAGTTTCTTTTCAAGGCGTTCAAGCAGAGTGAAGGCGTCGGCGGTTGACCCGGCAAATCCGCAGATCACATCCATGCCACCCGGAGACAGGCGGCGCACCTTGCGCGCGGTGCCTTTGATCACGGTTTGGCCAAGGCTGACCTGACCGTCACCGGCGATCACAACCTTACCGTTTTTGCGCACACCGATGATGGTGGTGCCGTGCCAGCCGGGGAAATCGTCTTTTTTGGCCATGGGATCAGCTCCGTTTGGTTTGGTTTATATATGCGGGCGCAGGGCCGTGCGTGCAAGTGGGGGAGAGTGGACACGAAAAAGGCGCCCACGGGTGGGGCGCCTTGATCGGTGTTGTCGAAGAGAGTTTAGATGGATTCTTTGATCCAGCCATCAAGCGCGGCTTTTGGTGCTGCACCTGTTTTGTTTGAAACAACTTCGCCGCCTTTGAACATGAACAGCGCAGGAATGCCGCGCACGCCCATTTGAGCGGGGGAATTGGGGTTTTCGTCAACGTTGACTTTGACGATTTTGACCTTGCCATCATATTCGGCGGCGAGCTCTTCCAAAGCTGGGCCGATTTGTTTGCAAGGGCCGCACCACTCGGCCCAGAAATCCACAACAACGGGGATATCAGACTGGCGGACTTCGGCGTCGAAGGTGGCATCGGTTACGGCAACGGTGGCCATGGGCATTCTCCTTGGGAGGGATACTTTAACTAGTGTCAGTGCACAGAGCTAGGCACGATACCTGCGGGCGTCAAGGTCTAGGTCGCGCGAGTGAGAGCATTTGATATAAGTGGTGCGGGCATTGGCATCAGTGTGGCCGTGGCCGTCCATAAGATCGCCGTCTTAATCTCGTGGTTGGGCCAGACCCGTTCTAGCATTGCGTGGTAGGCCCCCATTTGCCGCAAAAGCCCTTCGGGGGTCTCTTGGGGTGTTGTGGGGACGATTCGGTTTGATTTGTAATCAATCGCGGTGACCGTATCCCCATCGACGATCAAACGGTCAATCGCGCCGTGCAGCCGCCCCAAGTGAGGCAGGTCGGCGGTGATCTCGACTTCGGATAAGGAATGGGGGGCAAAGATATCCGCAAGGTGCGGTGCCGCAAGGAGCCCAAGGGTGTCGGCAATCATCTCGGAAATGCCCGATAAACCAGCCGCCTGAGACGATTGGGCCAGCGCGGTCGCTGTTTCCAGCTGTTTATCAGGCGAGATGCCCGGCAAGTGTTCGAGCAACAGGTGGATGAATGTGCCGCGGTCCATGGCCTCGTCGGCTCGGGTCTCGTCGGTTTCGCCGGGCAGGGCCTTGGGCCCGCCAAGATCGGAGGGGCTTTTGGTTTCGGCGGCGATATCGTGTTGGGGTAGGATCGGAAAATCCGATTGCGCGGCGATGACCGCAGCCTTGGGCGCCTGCGTCTCTTGGTGGGTGCCCGAATTCCAATCGCCGGTGCCGTATCGTTTGCCGGGGCCAGAGGGGAAGGTGGTGTCGGTTTGCCCCAAATGGTTTAAACCAGCGGCGATCATGTCGTGCCAACTATACGCGTCTTTGTTGTTCTTAACCTCAACGCCGCACACAATGAGCCAGCTTTCTGCGCGGGTCATCGCAACATAAAGCAGACGACGGCGTTCTTCTTCTTGTTTGGTGCGGCGTGCGTCTTTGAGGGTTTGCATCTTGTGCGGCGTATCGGCGCTTTTGGTGGACCAATGCAGCATGTCGTCGGCGTCGAGCAAAAGATCTGCGCTGGGCTGTTTGCGTTTGCCGGTATCGGGAAGGAAAACGATTGGTGCCTCGAGGCCTTTGGCGCCATGAACTGTCATGACGCGAATGCGGTCTTCGGCGCTGTCGAGTTGGCGTTTGATCTCGAGGTCGCCCGCCTGCATCCATTCAAGAAACCCTGTGAGGCCGGGGATGGCGGAAGATTCGTATCCCAAAGCTTGGGACAAAAGCGCGTCGATGCCGTCTTCGGCCTCGGACCCCAAACGCGCCAGCAGGCGGCGGCGGCCGTCGTGGCGCGTGAGCAGGCGATTGATGAGGTCGTAGGGGCGCATGAAATCGGACTGTTTGCGCAAATCGTCCAATATTTCGCGCGTCTGGGGATGTGCATCGCTGTTGCGCAGTGCCGTCCATAGATAGACGCCTTTGGCGCGGGATTGGGCGAGGGAATAGAGATCTTGTTCAGACCAGCCAAACAGAGGCGAGCGCAGTGCCTCGGCCAAGCTAAGATCGTCTTCGGCGAGGGCGAGGAAGCGGAGAAGCGACGTGATGTCCTTGACCGCAAGCTCTGCGCCGACCTTGAGCCTGTCTGCGCCAGCGATGTTTAACTTGGCGGCCTTGCAGGCGCGGATGATTTCGCCAAACAAATCAGAGCGCCGCTGAACGAGGATCAGAACGTCGCCCTCGGTGATGGGCCGGTGGTTGTAGGTGCCGGTGTGGCCGTTCTCGACGGGGATGGTGTCCTCGCGGATCATCCGCTTAATCTCGCATGCGATCATCTGGGCGAGGCGCACATTGACGTCCTGCTCACTGACGGTGTCGATGGGGGCGGTCCAATCAAATTCGTCTTTGGGGTCTTCTGTTTGTTCGAGCACTGGCCAAATATCCACCCGGCCGGGCATGTCGGATTTAAACGCGCGGTGGGGCGTGTCGTCCCATTCGAAATCGGTGTGTTCGCCGCGAAAGACCGTGTCGACGGCGTTTAAGATTGCCGAAGACGAGCGAAAGGAGTGCTCAAGCTCGAGCGTATTGAGGGCCTGACCTACGTGGCCAAGGCCCGTGTCAAAATGATCGCGCATTTTGTCAAAGCCCGCGGGATCGGCACCTTGGAAGGAATAGATTGATTGTTTTTTATCGCCCACAACAAAGATGGTGCGTGCACGATCGTCGCCAGCCCCGATCCCGGCAGAGAACTCCTGGGCAAGGCTGCTGATGACCTCCCACTGGATGGGGCTGGTGTCTTGGGCCTCGTCGACCAGAATATGATCGATGCCGCCATCAAGCCGGAATAAGACCCATTGCGCCACGTCAGATTTGCCAAGGAGCGTGCGGGCATTGCGGATGAGATCATCAAAATCAAGTAGGCCACGGGCAAGTTTTGCGGCCTCGTAGCGGGCAATAAAGCTGGTGGCGAAAGCATACAGGGCACGGGTGCGCGCAAAGGCTTTGAGGGAACGCTCAAGATTATGCGCCTGTTCCACACGGTCCATCCAATCATGCAGGCTTTGGGTGGCATCCCCAAGGGCCTCGACCGCTTTGGTATGATTGGATTGTGGAAAGTTAACGGATTTTGACTGGCCGAATTTGTCGCCGGATTGATAGAGGAACTCTTTGCACAGCGCGTGATATGTCGACAGGTCTGGTGCATCAAAGGGCAAGGCCGTGAGCCGCTGTGCAAATCCTGTGTAGGTTTTGGATTGGCCGCAGAAGGCCTCTTTGACTGCGTCGGCTGTCGCTTTATCGGCACTTTCGATCGCGCCGTTTATCACATCGGCCAAACCTGTTTTGGGACCAAGTTCGTAGATACGGCGAAGATCATTATCGGTGGTGTTGCCGGTGAAAAAATCCCGCTTGTTCGCGATTGCTTGCAGCAGGCGGTCGAGGCCCTCGTCGGAGACGTGTCCGGCAATGCCCGCCACCAACGCGGGTGCCTCGATGGACATTTGGTCAACGATTTCGCTGCGCAGTTGCGCGGCCTGTTGGTCTTCCATTTCTTTGAACTGCGGGCTGATCTTGGCCTCAAGCGGGAAGCGGCGCAGCAGGCCCGCGCAGAAGGAGTGGATGGTTTGAATACGAAGGCCGCCGGGTGTTTCGATGGCGCGGGCGAAAAGGGTGCGGGCGTGGTCAAGATCATTTGACGTCGCCCCCAATTCGGCCAGCTCGCCGAGCAACTCGGCGTCGGGCATCATCGCCCATTTTCCAAGACGGTCAAACAAGCGGTTTTGCATCTCGCTTGCCGCGGCTTTGGTATAGGTCAGGCAAAGGATGTGGAGTGGATCAACATCATCCAAAAGCAACCGCGCGACACGGTCGGTGAGGACGCGGGTTTTGCCAGAACCGGCGTTGGCCGAAAGCCATGTTGAATTTGCGGGGTTGGCCGCGCGGACCTGTTTTTCGGTGGCATCATTGCGGATCATTTGAGCACCTCGGGGGTGACGTCGGTTGATTGGTCCCATTCGCCAAATCGCGAGAGGTGGTCGTAGTCGCCATCATAGGTGATGAACTGGGGCGATAGACGCGCGGAGTAGCCTCTGTCTGGGTCTTGCCATTTGCTGATGAGGTCGCGCAGTTGCGACCAGACCAAATCCGGGGGCAGATCGTCGAGCGGCACCCGGACTTCGGATGGCGATGTGCCAAGACCGATATAGCTGGCCGCCAGAACAGCGCGTGGTCCAAGATTTTCAAAGCCGCCTTGTGCAATCATCGCGGCCTCAAGGAGGAGTTGTTTGTCAAAACTGCGCTGTTGTTTCTCGGTTGGTGGCTTGCCGGTTTTGTAGTCATAGAGCACCGCTTGGCCATCGGGGGAAAGATCGATCCGGTCGGCATAGCCAAACAGCGTGAAGCCAAGATCGTCGATCGTGACGGTGCCTTTGGCCTCGAACATATTGGCGGGTGCTGCGGTCTGGCGGCGAATGATCTCGGTGGTTAGGAACCAGTCGGCAATGCCGTCAATTCGTGCCAGCCAGAGATGACGGTTGGTTGGCCATGGGCAGGCCGCATCCAAGACCGTTTGGGCCGTGGCCATCAATTCATCTCGGGCGCTGGGCGCGGCGGGATCGGCGCAATGCTTGATGAATTCTTCGAATACCTGATGCAGGACGGTGCCGCGCAGGGGTGCGTCGGCGGTGGGCGTGAGCGGATTGAGAGCAGAGAGCCGCAAAATTTTGGCCGCGTAAATCGCATAAGGATCGCGGATCAGCCGGGTGATTGAGGTCACGGAAAGCGCATTGGGGCGGTGGTCTAGGGGCGGTTGAGGCGAGGGGCGCGGCGCCGCATCGGCGATGGGCGTATCGGACAATTGTTTCGCCGCTGCGATCCACGTGTTGCCGCGTGCGCGCATGTGATCGAGGGCCTCGGGGCCGCCTTGTTCGGGCAAGCCACCAAGCAAATTGGTGATCCTGTTGATCCAACGGGACGGGACGGTTTGGCTATCGTCCGAGCGAATGGCGCGGGTGATCCAGACGTCTTTGCCTGCGACAGCTTGGGTAAAATCATGCGCGGCAAGGCCAATACGCCGTTCGGGCAGCAAAAGGCCCGCCTTGGCGCGCATCACACGGTTAAGCCAAGGATCGGGTTTTGGGGCCTCGGGCCACGACCCTTCGTTAAGGCTGGCGAGGATGATCAAGTCGGCGCTTTGAACCCGCGCCTCGAGGGTGCCCCAAATGAGGATATTGGGATGGCCGCGATCCCTGTCGCGGACTTCGCCGCCGTTCAAAAGTGTGTTGACGAGGGCGGCGTAATCACTGGGGGAAAGTATGCCGCCGGCATCGGCATGTTGGCCGAGATCATCGAACAGGCGCTTGGCGGTTCTGCCGGCGGCTTGGTCCCAAAGCGCGCCGCTTGCCGAGGTGTCGGGACCGGCGGCGAGGGCCGAACTTACCCGGAGGTGATGCTTGAGGTGGTGTTCCAGCGGGGCCATGCCCACGTCGTGGCAGCCCTCAAGTGTTGTGCCCAACCAATGCGCCCAAGCGGCGCGGCCCGGATC
>JALZWD010000051.1 GCA_023300365.1 Flavimaricola sp.
CCGCATCTATCGGAAGAGATTTGGACATTGCTCGGTGGAGACGGCCTCATCACCACCGCCCGCTGGCCACAGGTTGACGAGGCGATGCTGGTCGAGAGCAGCATCACGATGCCAATCCAGATCAACGGCAAACGCCGCTCCGAAGTGAGTGTGCCCGCCGACATGCCCAAGGACGAGATTGAGAAAATCGCGCTTGCCGATCCCGCCGTTCAAAAGGCACTCGATGGCAACCCACCCAAGAAAATCATCGTTGTCCCAGGGCGGATCATCAATGTTGTGGCATAAACCCAACCGCCGTTCGGTTCTTGTTGGCGCACTCGCCTTGGGCGGCTGCGGGTTTGTTCCGGTTTATGGAACGAACGGGACGGCCAATGCCCTGAACGGCGCAATCCGCTTTCAAACCCCACTTACTGTTGCTGGATCACGCCTTCGGTCACAGCTTGAGGATCGACTTGGCGCAACAACTGCGCCGCAGTTTACCCTGACTGTCACACTTGATATTCAACGCGACAGCGTCGCGATCACCGAGGACGGCGACATCACGCGCTTTACCCTGCCGGGCATCGCAATTTTTGCCCTTCGAAGCGACGCAGGCGACACGGTCGCGCAAGGAACGGTGAGCAGCTTTACGAGCTATTCGGCCACAGGCACAACTGTTGCTACCCAAGTCGCCGAAGAGGACGCCGAGGCGCGTTTGGCCGTGATCCTTGCGGACCGGATCGTCACGAGACTTCTGGCCACGACACCATGAAACTTTCGCCCCGCGACGCACCAACCTATTTCAAAAGGCCCAAGGCGGATGCGGCGGGGTTATTGATCTTTGGATCCGACACCATGCGGGTTGCCACCCGGCGGCAAGAGGTCATCACAGCGCTTATCGGCCCCGAAGGCGAAGCCGAGATGCGCCTGACGCGCATACCCACAGCAGAGCTGCGCAAAGAAAAGTCACTCCTGTCGGACGCCATGCGCGCCGTGAGCTTCTTTCCGGGCCCACGTGTGGCATTTGTTGAAGATGCCAATGAGTTTGTGACGGACACGATTTCCGCAGCTCTTACAGATTGGCAGGCGGGGGATGCACAAATTATCGTCACCGCCGGGCAGCTTAAGGCAACGTCAAAATTGCGCAAAGCCTTTGAGGGCCACAGCAACGCCTATGCCGTTGGCCTTTATGATGACCCGCCTACTCCCGACGAAGTGGCCGCAATGGTTGCCAATGCTGAGCTGGGTGACCTGTCTCAGGATGCCAAAGACATGCTAATGTCGCTGTCCAAGGAATTGGACCCCGGCGATTTTCGTCAAACCGTCGACAAGCTGGGCCTGTATAAGCGCCACGACAAAGTGCCAGTATCGCCAGAGGATATTCAGGCCTGCGCGCCGCAATCCGCCGAAGCGGCTTTGGATGATCTCTTTGCCATTGTCGCCACCGGCAACGTTGCCGAAATCGCAGAAATACTGCGCCGTATCTATGCCCAAGGAACCGCGCCGGTTGGCCTTTGTATTGGGGCCGCGCGGCATTTTCGTGCCTTGCATACAGCCAGCTGTGATCCCGGCGGGGCAGCGTCGGGCGTGGGGAAACTGCGGCCTCCGGTCTTTGGGCCGCGGCGGGATGCCATGATTAGGCAGGCCGGTGCATGGGGACGTGACCGTATTGAGCGGGCGTTAACCCTGTTGCTTGATACGGACCTTGCCTTGCGGAGCGCTGGTCAAACAGCCCCCCAACAAGCCTTGGTCGAACGAGCCCTTATCCGTTTGGCAATGATGGCCCGTCGCTAGGGCCGGACCAATAAAAAAGGGCCATCCCCGAAAGGATGACCCTCTTTATGAAACACGGTATGAGACCGGTTTAGAAATTAGCTGTCGTCAGACGCCACTGCGACGCCCACAAGCGCGGCAACGATGACGGCCGGGATAACCCAACCGGGAAGAGATCCAGCAGCCGCAACCGGAGCGGGCGCGATCTGAACGATTGGAACTTCGGTCTCGGCGGCAAGAAAACCACCGGCCATTGCCGAGTTTGCAATCATTGTTGCAGCAGCGGCGGCTGCAAGTGTTGTGCGAATTGTCATGTCTTTGTCCTGTTTATTATGAATTTACTGCCTCTTCACCAAAGGCAGTTTGAAAATTTTCTCAACTAAAAAAGCAAACGGGCCCCCCGATTAGGGAGACCCGATGTAATTTCGCAATGCCGAATACTCGGCAATTCCCTAAAAAGGGCGAACGACTTAGCTGTCGTCGGATGCCACTGCAACGCCAACAAGCGCAGCAACGATCACAGCAGGGATAACCCAGCCAGGAAGCGAACCAGTTACAGCTTCGGGTGTTACAACAACTACAGGTGGCTCAACGATTTCGGTGGCGAAACCACCGGCCATTGCGGAACCAGCAACAGTAGAGGCAACAGCTGCGGCTGCGAGTGTTTTGATGAGGGCCATTTTGGATACTCCAGTTAAAGAATGGTCGTTATGATGGTGATAACCAAGTTAATATTCGAACTCAAGTTGCTTGTCCTGCACGCTCAGGCGGCAGACGGCCAACTCCTTAAAACTACAGGTATTTTTGCAACAGTTCTAAGGGCTTAGAATTTTGTTGCTTTGCTCTCGCGGCCTCAAAATCTTGATGAACGGACCGTCAATCTCTGTAAATATCAAGAATTTTTTATAAATTACAATGCACTACGTCTTAAATACCCAACTTCTTGTGTCACAAATTGAAGCGAGGTCACAATTTCGCCCTGCGCATCGATCCAATAGAAATTTTCAAACTGGAGGCGTTGCCCTCGGCAGGTCTCCGCGTATTTTTGGGTTTCGACCTGTCGAAGACCAAGGTTAATTGATTCTGCAGCCCCTGCGGTCACGGTGCATTCAAAGGATTCTTGAATGACTTGGTTAAGGTCACCAATACGGTCACGTATCCGACGACCATTGCCCCCGCCCGTGCGGATCGCCGCGCGAATTCCCGGCGCACTTGAGGCAAGAAGATCCTCGCCAAGCCCGCGCGTGGCGACCATAATCCCATCCTGAAAGCCCGCCGAAAACCCATTCTGCGACAGCCATGTTTCATTCACACCGTTATCGGCAGTCCGCCGGGCCAAAACCGGATCACCCAAAATTGCGGTATGCACCAAAATAAATCCCTGGGGATTTGCCGCAATATCAGCAGATGAAAACCCCGGCGCAGGAGGCCGACTGGTATCAACACCGGGTAGACTGTTAACCGCAGGAATAAATTGCGCCGCAAGACCGACAACCGGATTGCTCTCGTTGCTGCTGTTGCACCCTGCAAGACCGATTACAAAGGCCGTTGCGATCTTTGCTGGCCAAACGGTCATCGCCAAAAACGCCCCCAACCATCGTCAAGATCATTCGCGTGTCCGGAACGTACGGTTTCGTACAGCCGGTCTTGCACGCGCAAGCGGGCCCCGCCATCGCGGTTGATTGACGTAATGGTGTTATCGATGCTGCGCTGTGTTGGCGATCCGACGAAATAATCCAACGGCACAGTAATGCGGATACCCTTGTCAAACGAGCCTTCGCCAAAATCTTCGGCGTCGGCATCCGTCAAAGTGGCATAGCCGCCGATGCGCCAACCATTTTCAAATTCGCGGTCCAATGAAACAGTGGCGCCCCAATCACCGGCAAGATATCGGCCCACATCCAATTGGCCGTGAAACCCATTGTTAAAGTCATAGTACACCGAGGCATGCCCGGTCACGACATCGTAGTCTCGGAAAGAGAAGAGCGTGTCAAAATCGCGTTGTTTGACATA
>JALZWD010000052.1 GCA_023300365.1 Flavimaricola sp.
CGAACGTCGAAATCAAAGGGTACATGGTGCAAATGGGCGAGAAAAAGATCGACCGCGCCAAATTTGATTGGGCCGCAATCGACGGCAATGATTTCTGGTGCCCCGATGCCACCGCCGCCCGCGAATGGGAAGACTACCTCGGCTGGCTGCGCAAAGACGACCACAACTCGGTCGGCGCCATAATCGAAGTGGTCGCGCGCGGCGTGCCCGCAGGCCTCGGTGCGCCGATCTATGGCAAGCTCGACACCGACCTTGCCGCCGCGATGATGAGCATTAACGCCGTCAAAGGCGTGGAAATCGGCGAAGGCATGGCCGCTGCCGCCCTCACAGGCCGCGACAACGCGGACGAGATTTTCATGGGCCAAGGCGGGCCACAATACAGCTCCAACCACGCAGGCGGTATCCTTGGGGGGATCAGCACCGGCCAAGACCTCGTGGTGCGCTTTGCCGTGAAACCCACATCCTCGATCCTCAGCCCCCGCAAGTCGATCCGCATCGACGGCACCCCCACCGAGGTCATCACCAAGGGCCGCCACGACCCTTGTGTTGGCATCCGCGCTGTGCCCGTCGGCGAGGCGATGATGGCCTGCGTCGTGCTTGATCATCTGCTTCTTGATCGCGGCCAAACCGGTGGCCAGCGCGGTAAAATCGGCTCGGCCTAGGGGCGCAATCGCTCGGGCGTCTTCCCGTCTGCGCCATTCGATAAAAAAAGCCCGACATCATCCATGTGGATGTGCCGGGCCAAGTCAACAGGGAGGGAATGGTGGCTCGTCGCCCGCCACCAAGGCATACTCCTGAAACGCGCGTCACCGCGCGATCCTTGGAATTTTATGCAACCAATCGATAACCACCGCTTTCAGTCACCAACAAACGTGCATTGCTGGGATCGGGTTCGATCTTTTGGCGTAACCGGTAAATATGTGTCTCAAGCGTATGTGTCGTCACACCCGCATTATAGCCCCACACCTCATGCAGCAGCACATCACGCGCCACAACGCCATCGCTTGATCGGTAGAGGTACTTGAGAATATTGGTTTCTTTCTCGGTCAGACGCACCTTCTTGTCGTCCTCGGTTACCAACATCTTTTGTGCGGGCTTGAACGTATAGGGCCCAAGCGTGAACACGGCGTCCTCTGATTGCTCATGGGTGCGCAATTGTGCACGGATACGGGCCAGCAAAACCGGGAACTTAAAAGGTTTGCTGACGTAATCATTCGCACCAGCATCCAGTCCAAGGATGGTATCACTGTCGCTGTCATGCCCCGTCAGCATCAGCACAGGGCACTTAACGCCTTGCTTGCGCATCACCCGGCAAAGCTCGCGGCCATCCGTATCAGGCAGGCCCACATCCAGGATCACCAGATCATAAAGACCTTCCTTTGATTTGGTCAACGCGCTCGCGCCGTCATCGGCCTCAAACACATCGAAATCTTCGGTCATAACCAGCTGCTCACTCAGCGCCTCACGCAGATCATCGTCGTCATCGACAAGCAATATCTTCTTCAGTTGTGCCATGGTCATATCCTCTTTGCTTGTACAATAGATGGAGGGGCTTCTCGGCTGTGGCAAGATTTGCTGCATTCGCCTCACACCCTCGTGTCGATGTCGCGGGAAATGTTTCAATTCTGGGGTGTTCCCGCTATCTATTGCGGGCAATTGGCTTGGAATCCCCCAACATGACACTCGCCCCCACTGTAACAGAACGGCTCGCTCGCGCCCGCGCGGATCTGCGTATGGGTGTTCCGGTGGTGCTTATTGGGAAACAACATGGTGCTATTGTTGTCGCCGCGGAAACAATTGGCCCCGAACGCTTTCAAACCCTCAAGGCCCGGTCCGGCGACCTAAGCCTTGTCATCACCGCCCGCCGCGCCGAAACCCTGCGTGCCCGCGCCTACGATGGCGACGTCGCCCGCGTGATTTTGCCCCAAGACGCCTCCCTGTCGTGGGTCCATGCCATCGCCGATCCCGCAGATGATCTGCTGCATCCAATGAAAGGCCCGCTGCAAACCCGCCGCGATGGCGATGCCGCCTTGCACCGCGCGGCGGTCGCCTTGGCCAAATCCGCCCGCCTCTTGCCCGCGCTCCTTGTCCTGCCGCTGGGTGATGCCGATCAGGTCGCCACCGCCAATGGCCTCACGGCCCTCCCCGCCGAGGCCGCCGCCGATACCCGGCCTGCCGCGTTCCAAAACATCGCCGCCTCCCGCGTCCCGCTTGCGGTGCACGACAAAGGCCGCGTCCACGTCTTCCGCCCCGATGACGGCGCAGAAGAGCATTACGCCATCGAAATCGGCGCCCCCGACCGCGACAAACCGGTCCTCGCGCGTCTGCACTCCGCCTGTTTCACCGGCGACATCATGGGCAGCCTCAAATGCGATTGCGGCCCGCAACTGCGCGCGGCCATGTCGCAGATGGGCGATGAAGGGGCCGGCGTCCTCCTCTATCTTAACCAAGAAGGCCGCGGCATTGGCCTTGCCAACAAACTCCGCGCCTATGCCTTACAAGACCAAGGTTTCGATACCGTCGAGGCCAACCACCGATTGGGCTTCGAAGACGACGAACGCGATTTTCGCATCGGCGCCGACATCCTCAAACGCCTCGGCTTTGCCCAAACCCGCCTGCTCACCAACAATCCCGCCAAGGTCGACCGCATGACCGCCAGCGGCATCACCGTCACCGAACGCGTGCCCCTGCGCGTTGGCCAAACCCCGCAAAACGCCCACTACCTCGCCACCAAAGCAACCAAATCCGGCCACCTGCTCTAACCTCAACGCTGCGTGATCGCGTCCGTGATCAATTGACCGCCCCCCGGCATTGCCGCAGACATCGCCTAGGTTAATAAAAGGACAGGCCCCGATGAACTGGTCACTCTTTCTCAAACGTCACCAACCCGCCCCCAAGGTGACCCTCGCCCTTCTTGCTGGGCTTGGCGGTGTGGTTGGCATCGGGGTTTTGGGCGCGCTCACATCGCTCACCACACTCGCGCTCATCATGGCCCCCTTCGGCGCCAGCTGCGTGTTGTTGTTTTCGGTGGCCAGCAGTCCGCTCAGCCAGCCTGCCAATGTCATCGGCGGCCACCTCGTCTCGGCGGTTGTTGGGATGGTGATGATGTGGATCTTGCCCGATACATGGTGGGCCGTGGCCCTCGCTGTGGGGCTTGCGATTTCCGCAATGGCGCTCTTGCGCGTCACCCATCCGCCGCATTGCTAAATCATGTGGCATGGCGTGGGGCATCATTGCCCCAGCCGATAGACCACTATTTTGGCGTGCTTGTGGCCTCAACCACAATCTCGGCATCAATATCCGAGGTGCCCGGATCAACCACCACTGGCAAGTCAGCGTCACCCTCATTTGGCGACCCCACCAGCAATGGCAACATCTCGGTCCCACCCGGCATTGAAAATTCGCTTGCCGGAGGCGTACGCCAGCTCAGAGTGTCAAAGGCATGGCAATTACTACAAACTGGCATCCAAGACGAGTGAACCTGTTGGCAATTGTCACAACACCATTGCGGACCGCGCGATGCCGTCAGCGCCTTGGTAAGCCAGCCGCGCACCACCGCGTCATCGGCACCTTCGCCACGCTCGATTGCGGCCATCAACGTCAAATTACGTGCTGTTGCATCGGTTTCATACAGATCGCCAAGAGACCGTTTGGCTTCGGGGAAATCCTCGGCCGCGATATTCAGCTCGGCCTTTAGCATTTTTGTCTCTGGATGCTCGGGCTTAACACGTGTCAGAGCCGTAAACCGGGTCAGACGTTCTTTGGCGCTCTCATTTGGAGCAATCTCGGCAAATGCTGCGGCAAGGTCGGGATGGGGCTGCACGCTCCACGCCTTTTTCAATACGCGCGCGGCATACCTTGTATTGCTCGCCTCGATATAACCACGCGCGGCCATCACCGCCGCTGGGATTAAGTCTGGCGACAAACGATTGGCCTCAATCGCGGCTTCGCGCGCTTCAACGGTATTGTCATCGTCAAACACGTCACGGGCCTCAGACAGGGCCAAAACCGCATCACGGCGTTTATAAACGTCCCGTGGCAAAGACCCCAAACGCAACTTTGATCCAAGTGTCGACCGCGCCCCGGCCCAATCACTGCTTTCGGCCTGAAGCCGCAGCAAGACGTCTTGTGTCTCAACATGCTTTGGCTTCAGCTCAAACGCTTTTTGCGCAAGCTTGAGCGCGGTTTCATTATCACCATCCTCAAGCTTTTGGTTCATGATGCCGCGTACCCCGACAAACCGGGTGCGATCATCCTGCAAAAGTGTCTTGTACGTCTCTTCGGCTTTTTTGCGATCACCCGCCAATTCAGCAGCCTGAGCAGTAAGCAAATTCGTAAGTTCAGGACGGTCCAAGAAACGCCCTGCTTTGGCCGCTTGGGCAAGCGCCGATTTGCCGTCACCCGACGCCAAGGCCACCATTCCCTCAGACAAAGCATCAAAGCCTTTCTGCTGACTTTTGCGGTTAAAGTAGCGCGAAATCGCGGTGTCATCGCCATTGATAAAGCGCAGAACCGCAAACAGAAATTTAAGAACCCAAAGACCCAACCAAACAAGCAGCACCAGTACGGCAAAACCAATCGCGATCTGCAGAACCGTGAGGGGGATTTCTTTACCGGCAAAGGTTATAACCGCGCCGCCCTCCATATCCATAAGCTGAAGAGCGCCAAAGGTGGCGGCAATAACAAAGGCAACAAAGGCCAGAATTTTGATCAAGGACCAGAGCATGAGTACGCCTTTTATTTACCTACAGAGGAATCAAGTGTTTCAACCGCAGCAAGCGCATCAATACGCGCCTGTGCTGTCGCCAACCACTCGGTGAATGTCGATTGAGCTGCGTCCGGTAAGGAGGCAACTTCTGTCATTGCTGTCTCAAGGTCGCCGCCGCCCACAGCGGCTTCGGCGCGGGACAGGACCGCATCAGTATCAGAGCCTTCACGCGGCTCAACAGACCGGACGTTAAACTGACTGCTTAGGAACGAACCAAGCCCACCACCGCCGTCTTGTGTATCCACACCTTCGCTGCGGGCGGTGCTCAGGGCCGCGCGCGCAAGATCAGGAAACGCGTCGGCCAAGGCTTGTTGCGTTGGCAGGCCGTCTTCGGCAACTGCAACCAACGCCTCAGGAGCGGCCACACCAGCTGTTTCAAGATTTGCGATCACATCCGAAAATGGCTCGCCGGTTTCCATTGCGATCCGAACTTCGGCGACGGCTGCAACGGCCAATGCCTCTTCAGCTTGCACTTGCGCCGCTTCTGCGGCCGACCGGGCCTCTTGCTCAATTGCGGCCGTCTGCGCACGGGCATCCGCAAGATCAGCGGCCGCCTCTTCACGTGCTGCGGCGATACCTGCGGCGGCGCTTGCCGTCATTTCTTGCATGCTGGATTGCTGTGCTGCAATTTCCGCGCGCAGACCGTCCAACTCACGTTCAATCGATGTAATCGCCGTGTCAGTAAGGTTGCCCTCTTCTGTCGGCGCACGCTCAACATCAGTGATCCGAGCCTCAAGCGCACCAACAGTCTCACTCAGCGACGCCAGCTGCGTGGTCGATTCAGTGCGAATATCTTCGATAGAGGCCTCAAGGGGCGCCAAGTCTGGCATCTCCGGCATTTCGGGCACAGCTGGAATGGCCGCTATTTGGGCCTCAAGGTCCTGAATTTGGCTGGCCTGATCGGCCAATTGCGGCGAAACATCCGTTGACGCATCATGCCCAAACCCAAGCCATGCTCCGGCAAACCCAAGCCCGGCGGCAAGTGCTCCACCCGCCAAAGTCGGCATAAAGCCTGCCTTTTGAACCGTCACATTTTGCACCACA
This sequence comes from Flavimaricola sp., assembly GCA_023300365.1. GTDB lineage: Bacteria > Pseudomonadota > Alphaproteobacteria > Rhodobacterales > Rhodobacteraceae > JALZWD01. The sequence goes on from JALZWD010000052.1 coordinate 5,813, forward strand.
GGCGCATCCGACGTCGCCGGCGCTGCAGGTGCATCGCTTTGTTTTGATTTGCTTGCTGGATGTGCTTTATTTTCTTTGACGACAACTGCGTCTTCGACATCTGCCTTCACTTGGGTCGCCTTGGCCGCATTTGCTGATGTCTTTTTAGTCGATTTCGCCACCGAAGTTCCCCCTGAGCCCGCAAACTCTCAATTTGTCCTCGGTTAGCTTAACCCGGTGTTAGCGTACCCTCAAGGACCGGAAACGCTAGAGTTTCCCCCTAAAGCAAAACAAATTGCCTCGATCATCGCCACGCCTTCAGGATGTTCGGCCATAATAACACCGTTTGTATCATACACAGCAATCACATCAGCAACGGCCTGACTGATTGTGACAAAAGTCACGTTGGATGGATGGGGCCCCTGATTAACAAGCATTTGCGCCGTTCTCGGCGAGTACAACGGCACAACAACGGGTCTACTTTCTGCGAGGGCGGTCATCGCCTCTTTTGTAAGGCCAGCCTCATTTTGGCGGTACACAACTTGCGAAATTATATTTCGTCCAGCCTTGGCTAGATTTTTAGCAATTTCGCCTCGACTATGGGCACCACGAAAATGAATGAGTGGGCCTTGTACGTCTTCACAGAGAATCATTTTGATTAAATCTGTCGCATTACCATTCGCACTAAGAGTTAAATATCCTTTCGATTGCGCCGCCTCCGCCGTGCGTGCACCAACACAAAACGCCAAAACGCTGTTGTCGGTTTTTGGTTTAGGGGCGCAGCGCACGCCATTCTTCGATGTAAAAATTACTCCTGAAAAACCCTCAAGGCTCACATCGCATGCAATGGGTTCAATCTCGATAAGCGGCGAAAGCAAAATATCGACAGGGGCGGGGCAGGCTTGGCGAATTTCTCGCACAAGTTGCTGAGCTTCAGCCTCTGGCCGGGTAATCAATAGGAGTGGCTGTCGATTTTTCACGCATAAACCCTTTGGGGTGACACCCATTGTGGGGTCTGGTCTGCGATGTTACCTGCACCCACCATGACCGCAAGTGCATCACCACACTCTAAGACCCTGACGATATTGGGGATCGAATCCAGTTGCGACGATACCGCCGCAGCTGTTGTGCGGCACGATCCCTCTGGCCCGACCATTGTGTCATCCATCGTGCAGGGTCAGGCACAACTCCACCTCGGATTTGGCGGGGTGGTCCCAGAAATCGCCGCGCGTGCGCACGCCGAGCGTGTCGATCATTGTGTCGAAGAGGCGCTTGAGGGCGCGGCACTTGGATTGGACCAAATCGATGCCATCGCCGTAACCGCCGGGCCGGGCCTGATTGGCGGGGTGGTTTCAGGTGTGATGACGGCAAAGGGGCTCGCCGCGGCAACGGGTCTTCCGTTGATTGGGGTTAACCACCTCGCCGGTCACGCCCTCACGCCCAGATTGACTGACATGGTGCCCTATCCATACCTCATGCTTTTGGTGTCAGGCGGACACTGTCAATTTTTGATCGTATCCGGACCAAAGGACTTTCGGCGGCTTGGCGGCACAATCGATGACGCGCCCGGCGAGGCCTTTGACAAAACGGCACGGCTCTTGGGCCTTTCGCAACCCGGCGGGCCCGCCGTCGAAGCCGCCGCGCGATCAGGCAACCCACGCCGCTTTGATTTGCCCCGTCCGCTTTTGTCTCGCGCCGATTGTGACATGTCGTTCTCGGGGCTCAAGACGGCCCTGTTGCGCGCAAGAGACCGGACGCTCGACGAACACGGCAACATCAAACAACAAGACCAAGCCGATCTAGCCGCCTCTTTCCAGAACGCCGTTTCAGACATCTTGGTGCGCAAAAGCGCGCGCGCAATCGCAACCTATCTCGACCTTGCGCCAATAAATCCGACCTTTGCTGTCGCTGGCGGCGTTGCTGCAAACACCCTCATCCGCACCCAACTCAAAGAGCTGTCACAATCACAAGGCGTTTCCTTCTTAGCACCGCCTTTGGCACTATGTACTGATAATGCCGCGATGATCGCCTATGCGGGTATCGAATTGTTCCAGTCAGGGCACCAAGACGATATGACCCTCTCTGCCCGCCCTCGCTGGCCATTGGACACACACTCGCCGCCAATGATTGGCTCGGGGAAAAAGGGGGCCAAAGCATGAAAATCACCATCGTTGGGGCCGGGGCCTTTGGCACCGCACTTGCCGTTGCTTTAACGTCGACGCCCCAACAAATCACCCTTGTGGGTCGCAATGCCGATCTTATGGATCACGCGAACAAGACCCGCAGCAATCCTAAATTGCCCAACGTGAAACTGCCCGAAACCCTTCACTTATCGACGACATCCAGCCCGGTCGCGGATGCGGATGTCGTCCTTTTGGCAATCCCGGCTCAAACTTTGCGTCACTATGTCGACGAAAATCATGGTGCGTTGTCGGGCAAACCAATTGTGGTGTGCTGCAAAGGAATTGACCTTGCCTCTTTGACAACACCCACCGATATCCTTCTCGACGCGCTGCCTCAAAATGTTGCCGCCGTCCTAACTGGGCCAAGCTTTGCCGCTGATATTGCCAGAGGCCTGCCAACAGCGCTGACATTGGCCTGTTCAAACGACGATGCAGGCCAAGAGCTGCAACTGGCTCTCTCCACCGCCACTCTGCGGCTTTACCGCACAACCGATGTGATGGGCGCGCAACTGGGCGGTGCGCTTAAAAACGTGATGGCCATTGCCTGTGGCGCCACTATCGGGGCGGGCCTCGGAGACAGCGCCCGCGCAGCCCTCATGACGCGGGGATTTGCCGAAATAAAACGTCTTGCCGCGGCCTTGGGTGCGCGCCCGGACACGCTTCATGGCCTCTCAGGGCTGGGTGATCTTGCCCTCACCTGCACGTCCGAGGGGTCACGCAACTTTCGGTTTGGTGTATCACTGGGCGCCGGACACCCTTGGGACGAGACAACAACCGTCGAAGGGGCCGCAACCGCACAAGCAGCCCTTGGTTTGGCCACACATCACAAGCTTGATCTGCCGATCACACAAACCGTTGCGGGGCTTGTTTCTGGTTCACTCACGATAGACACTGCATTGCAGAAACTATTGTCACGCCCTCTTAAGGAAGAATAAAATGCGAATTGCTCTCATAACCAAAGACCGTGAGGGTGCGCTCTCCATCCGCCAAGCCAACCGCGATGCCCATTTGGCCTATATTGCCGAAACTGGCGTCGTTGAAATGGCCGGTCCATTTTTGGATGGCGACGGCCAGATGTGTGGCTCTTTGATAGTTCTTGATGTCGCGGATATGCAGGCGGCCGAAAACTGGGCCGAAAACGATCCCTATGCCAAAGCCAACCTATTTGAGAGCGTCTCCCTGCAAGAATGGAAGAAGGTCATCGGCTAATGGCCAAATGGTTGTTCAAATCTGAGCCCGATGTCTGGGGCTGGGACAAACAGGTTGCCAAGGGTGACGTGGGCGAGGAATGGGATGGTATTCGCAATTATCAGGCCCGCAACAATATGCGGCTGATGCAATTGGGCGACCAAGGTTTCTTCTACCATTCGCGAAGTGGTCTTGAGATCGTGGGCATCGTCGAGGTCTGCGCCCTATCCCACCCGGACAGCACCACTGATGACGACCGCTGGGACTGTGTCGATGTTCGCGCCGTCAAACCGCTCGCCAAACCCGTAAGCCTTGAACAGATCAAAATCCAACCCGCGCTTTCTGAAATGATTTTAGTCAAAAACTCGCGCCTATCCGTTCAACCGGTATCGGATGCTGAGTGGACACTGATTTGCGAAATGGGCGGCACGTCGCCCTGACAAAACGTCTTTTGGGCGGAATAAACGTGGAACAAGAGAGGGGAAATAGGGGGCCTGAACGGTTCAGACCCCCCTCTCACCCACGCACTCCCACGCGCGGAACAGAAACTTTGGGTCGGTGGCCGTCCTGGCCTGACAAGACGACAATACGTCCATTCGCAACAAAACACCTAGTGTTTTGAGCCTACTATTTATCAAAAATGCAAAACGCCCGCCACAAGGGCGAGCGTTTCATCGCGATTGAGATCGACTTACTTGTAAGCTGACTCTTTGCCAAAATGCTTGGTCAGCATGTAATAGACCACAGCACGATACTTGCTGCGCTCGGATTTTCCATAAGTCTCGATAACGGCATCAATCGCCTCGCCCAAAGCTGGTCCATCTGGAAGGCCCAGCTTTTTCATCAAGAAATTCTTCTTCACTGTCTCGATTTCGGCAGGCTGACTGCCTGCAACAGTGGACGCATCGGCGTTATAGATTGCCGGGCCGCACCCAATAGTCACCTTCGTCAGAAGGTCCATATCAGGCGTCATGCCGCATTTGTTCTTAAGATCGTCGGCATAGATCGCGATCAGATCATCTCTTTTACCCATGGTCTACGTGTCCCTGTTCCTAAATATTACAACTCCGCACATGCCGTTTTAACAAAGGTCTCATGCGTGGTTGCGACGTTAGCCGTAGCAAGACGGTTCGGTAAAGCAAAATCAGGGTGAAAATGGCTTAATGATTCTCTTTTTTGAAAAAATCTACCGGCATGTTCCCCATCCGCGCGATTGCAAATGAAAATGATCCGCGTGCAATCGGTTAAACTCGGGCCCTAAGGTTGTTCGAAACCAGTCGCAGGCGCTGTCCCTTGCAAATCGCAAAAACGCGCCCTTTGGTCCCGGCCCGTCCCAATCCCGCACAAGCGAGATTTGCTGCCCACCTCCAAATCGAAAGCCAGACACATCTAATGCCTCTGCGGTTGCATGGGTGCTCCAACGGGTTTCGTTTGACGATCCCGTTCGGATCGGCCGGCAATTATAACTGCCAAGGTGCTCGATCCGTTCAAGACCACCACCCAAAATGTCTTGGGCGGCAGGTTGTAAATCATGCTGCACCCACATCGCCGACCGCAATGCAATCGCGCAAGAGGTTTCAACAGCCGCCAAACGCGTTGACCCCAACCCTCGCAAACGTACCTGATTGCGGATGTGGCAATTGTCCGAGATCTCAAGCGGGTCCATCGGCGCAAAATCAGATGACGTCGCCAAAGCCTCCAAGCATGCCGACGGCGTCGCTAACGCCCGCCCAAGCTTCCACGAGGTCAAAGGTGTCTCGGGGTCCGTCACATTCAAAGGCCGCGTTGCATTCCATGCATCTGGCAAAGGTGTCTTGGGATGCGCATGCAGTTGAAAAAGGCCAAACCCGCACACCAGCACAAGACACAACCAAACGATCCTGTTGTGAACCTGCCGCAACGCTTCACGAAACGAGAGATCACCGGGCTTTTTCGCCATATCTCAAACTTTGCTAGTGTCCAAATAAAGTTGGGGCCACCATAACGCGGCCCCAACCAAACCACTAGTAACGGTAATGTTCCGGCTTAAACGGCCCATCTTGCGGCACACCGATATAATCGGCTTGGTCTTTGTCGAGCGTCGAAAGCTTCACGCCAATCCGGTCAAGATGCAAGCGCGCAACTTTTTCGTCCA
>JALZWD010000053.1 GCA_023300365.1 Flavimaricola sp.
CTTCGATCCGCTCTTTGAGCCAGCTTGCTTCTTCGGGGTTTGAGATATGCATGTATTGGAGGGCAAACGTGCCGCAATAGGTTGCACGGACAATAGCCATGATTTCGGTCATCGAGGCCATTTCGAGACCCAGCACATTGTCGATGAAGATTGGGCGATCCATGTCGGCGGCGGTAAAGCCGTAAGAAGCTGGATCAAGCTCGGGGTGTTCTGTGACCTCGCGCATATTGAGCGGATCAAGATCGGCAACCAGGTGGCCGCGGATCCGGTAGGCGCGGATGATCATTAGGGCGCGCAGAGAATCGAGGGTAGCGGCGCGTACCTGATTTTCATCAAGAGCCACGCCCCGGCTGGCGGCTTTGGCCTTGATCTTGTCGCCGGCGGCGGCGGGATCATCCGCAGGCCATTGGCCATCAAGGGCGGCGGTTAGATCGTCCGTAGGGGCGGGTGGCCAATCGTGGCGCGACCAAGACGGACCGGCGGCTTCTGCGCGGGCGTCTTGGAGATCATCACCTAACGAGGCGAAAAAGGCTTGCCAACTTTCGTCAACCGCATTGGGATTGTCCGCGTAGCGCGCGTAAAGCTGTTCGACATATTCGGCGTTGTGTCCTTGCAAAAAGGAGGACCCATGGAAGGCGTCGTTTGGGCTTTGATCGTTCATATGCGAGCCTCGTTTGGCAAGAGGTGGGATTGGCAAGTCATCCGCCGAATACTCGTCGGCAAGAGAAGGTGATGGTCGAGGAGGCCGTGGTATCTTGGGCCGGGTGGCGGAGCTGGTCGAGGGTGAGGCCTTGTTGTTGGCAATCCAACTGGGCCTGTGCTTCTGCCTCGGGTCGGTTCATCAACGCAGTGTTATAGAGAAGTGTGATTGTGCCATTATCGTCGACCCGGTCCAACAGGGCCGCGTTGTTCGGCGTCACGCGCGGTGTGCCGTCGGGGACGAGGGAGCAGGCGGAAAGGAAAGAGACCAAAACACCCAGCATGGCCCAGCGTGCGGGGGATTGTGATGTGCTTTGGTCTATCTTCGTCATCATTTTGCAATCGCTTCCAGCACGGCCTCGCCAAGGGTCGCGGGGCTGTCGGCGACCACGATGCCAGCGCTGCGCATGGCTTCGATTTTGCTTTCGGCGTCGCCTTTGCCGCCCGCGACAATCGCGCCAGCGTGGCCCATGCGGCGTCCGGGAGGAGCCGTGCGACCGGCGATAAATCCGGCGGTTGGTTTCCAGCGACCTTTTTTCTTTTGCTCGGTGAGGAATTCGGCGGCTTCTTCCTCGGCGGAACCGCCAATTTCGCCGATCATGATGATGGATTGAGTTTCGTCGTCATCCAAAAACATGTTGAGCACGTCGATATGCTCGGTGCCTTTGATCGGGTCGCCGCCGATGCCAACGGCGGTGGATTGGCCAAGACCGGAGTCTGATGTCTGTTTGACGGCCTCATAGGTGAGGGTCCCGGAGCGGGAAACCACACCAACGGAGCCGCGTTGGTGGATATGGCCGGGCATGATGCCAATTTTGCAGGCGTCGGGTGTGATGATGCCGGGGCAGTTTGGGCCGATAAGCTGGGTCTTGGAGCCTTCGAGCGCCCGTTTTACGCGCATCATGTCGAGGACAGGAATGCCTTCGGTGATGCAGATCACGAGAGGTAGGTCGGCGTCGATGGCCTCGAGGATTGAGTCAGCCGCGAAGGGCGGTGGGACGTAGATCACCGATGCATTGGCACCGGTTTTGGCGACGGCTTCGTGGCAGGAATTGAACACGGGCAGATCAAGGTGGTTTTGACCGCCTTTGCCGGGGGTGACGCCGCCGACCATTTTGGTGCCGTAGGCGATGGCCTGTTCTGAGTGGAACGTTCCTTGCGAGCCTGTGAGGCCTTGGCAGATCACTTTGGTGTTTTCGTCAACGAGAATGGCCATGGTGGCTCCTGTAGGTTTTTGTTCGGCGGGGGGTGGAATTGAAATCCACCTTGAGTTTGCGGGTGCGCCCAGAGTGGACGGGTTTGTTATTTCTAGGTCGGACTGAGGCGGATATTTGCGACCGTTAAGCCGTTGAGTTGTCGCACAGTGAATGTTGCGTCGCCCGATCCTTGGATACCGGTTTGTTCAGCACCGGTGACGAATTCCTCGGCGGGTGTGCTGTCGTTTGAGAAAAACACCATGCTGCAATCACCCTGGGCAAGGTTGACCGAGAGGTTGAGCGTGTTGTGATAATAGGTGCTTGTGGTGCTGTTTTGCGTGAAAGGCAGGCGTGCCAAGGTTGCAGGCGCGCTGCGAAATTGTGGAAGGTTGGCGACGCAGACTTGGGCAAAGAGTGTTCCGGCTTCTTGAGGGCTTGCCAATGTGGCACCGGGCCCCGCGTTTGGGTTGGCGGGCGGTGTTGTGCAGGCGGCGAGAAGAGCCAGGGTGGCCACTGCTAAGGTGGGTTTATTCATCATCTGGCACCGCCAAGTTGAGATAAAGGTTAACACTGTCGTGGTGCAGGCTGAGTTGTATCCAGCCACGTGGCGGAAACTGCCCATCACTCCAGACATATCGTTCGGCCCGCAATGACATATCTTTCAGTTGACCACCGCTCCGGTGAGACGATGGACCAAGTATGCTTTGCGCCGCTTGATCGACGACTTCTGGGAGGTCGCCGTAGGGGTGATCGCCTTGCCAATATGCATGCCAGATTGCGCAATGGAGCATCACACCGCCGTCTAAGGAATTGCGCCGGAAACTCTGGCTGTGGTTGCCTTGATCTTCCCAATAGTAGCTGTTCGTGATCTCGCTTTGATCGGCGTTTTCAGCGTAAAAGGTTTCGTCTTGTGTCACCCTTTTGATAGCATCTTGTGGATCCGCGAGCACCCGGTCGCACAGCCCGGTTAGATCGCTAACGATCTGTTGGGCTGGTGTTTGACCAGTGGCAGCGGTGGCGATGGTCGCCACTGTTAGAGCCACCAAGATGGGTGCATTGCAGGACATAAGACGACGCTCACCCTTTGACGGCCTTAACGATCTTTTCGGCGCCATCTTTGAGGTCGTCCGCGGCGATGACGTCGACGTCGGAGTTGTTGATGATGGCTTTGCCTTCTTCGACGTTGGTGCCTTCGAGGCGCACGACGAGGGGCACTTTGAGGCCGACTTCTTTTACGGCCGCGACCACGCCTTCGGCGATGACGTCGCAGCGCATGATTCCGCCGAAGATATTAACGAGGATACCTTTGACTTGTGGGTCGGAGGTGATGATTTTGAACGCCTCGGTGACCTTTTCTTTGGTCGCGCCGCCGCCTACGTCGAGGAAGTTGGCGGGCTCGGCCCCATAAAGCTTGATGATGTCCATTGTTGCCATCGCTAAGCCCGCACCGTTGACCATGCAACCGATTTCGCC
>JALZWD010000054.1 GCA_023300365.1 Flavimaricola sp.
ATCGTCAAAATCGCCGTCCATGGCGAGGGCGTGGACGTTTGTTTCGGTGGGCGTTGTCATCTGGCGGCGCTGAACCTCGGAGACGCGGCCATGCGGATACAGGATGAAGACGTCGACGTTGGAAAGGCCACGGAAGGCCTCAATCGCGGCCGAGCCTGTGTCGCCGGATGTGGCGCCGACGATGGTGATGCGGTTGCCCGAGCGGCCCAAGGCGGCTTGGAACATCTGGCCGATAAGCTGCATTGCGAAGTCTTTGAAGGCCAGTGTTGGGCCGTGGAACAGCTCAGCCAAGAAATGGTTGGGGGCCAGTTGCACCAGCGGCGCGCGGGCGGCGTGGCCAAAACCCGCGTAGGCCTGTGCGATCAATTGGCGAAATTCGGCGTCGGTGAAGGTATCGCCGATAAAGGGGCGCATGACAGTGAAGGCGATCTCTTCGTAGGATTGCCCCGCCATTGCGGCGATCTGGGTCTTGGTCAGGGTTGGCACCGATTGGGGCACATAGAGGCCGCCATCACGAGCGAGGCCGGTCATCATCGCCTCTTCAAAACTGAGGTCCGGTGATCCGCCGCGGGTTGAGATATAGCGCATTTACTGTGCGTCCTTGTTCGGCCCGGCCCATATCCGCCAGGCAAATGCCCCGCTCATCAGCGCCCAAACAAGCGCGAGCAGGAACCATGTGATTGCGTAATTGAGGTGGTCGTTCTTAATCCCGCCGGTGTCAATCGGAAGTGGCGTCACAACGCCGTTTGTGGGCGACAGAGCACGGGCGACCACAAGGATGGGGGCCGCATCGAGGGCCGCGGCCATCGCGGACACATCGCGCGCAAACCACAAGGTGCCGTCGGGGTCAGGTGTCCAGCCGTCAACCTCTTGGGGCCAATGCAGATTGCCGATGAGGCGTGTTGGGGTATCGCTTGTGATCTGGGATTGGGTGCCGTCGCGCACAAAGCCACGGTCGATCATGATGGTGGCGCTGTCTTGATACACGAAGCTTTCGATAACGCGAAAGCCGGGGCCAACATCTTCGAGCGAGGTCAGTACAAACAAGCGGTTGCCCGTAAAACGCCCCTGCCCGGAGAGATCAACGGGGAGGTATTTATCCGCCTCTGGGTCGGGCTGCGCGGGCAAGGCAACGGGGGCTGCGGATATGCGGGCGTTAATTTCGGCAAGGATACCTTGTTTCCACTCAAGGCGTTGAAGCTGCCAAATCCCCAAAGACAACAGGATCGCGAGGCCGCCCAGCCCAAGGATCAATGGAAAAATCAGCCGCCGCATAGGCCCCCGCCCCCTTCAAGGAAAAGACGCGCGAGAAGCCCGCGCGCCTTTGTAAATTTTCAAGGTAGGTGGGCCAAAGCCCCACCCTACGGCTTAGCCGCCCCAGACATAGACCGCGAAGAACAGGAACAACCAGACAACGTCCACGAAGTGCCAGTACCAAGCGGCGGCCTCAAAGCCGACGTGTTTTTCCGGTGTGAAATGGCCGCGCATCAGGCGGAACAAGCAGACCAACAAGAAGATCGTTCCGATCAAAACGTGAAAGCCGTGAAAGCCCGTCGCCATGAAGAAGTTGGCACCATAGATATTGCCCGAGAAGCCGAAGGCCGCGTGACTATATTCATAGATTTGAAAGCCTGTGAACAACGCGCCCAAAGCCACGGCGAGGATCAGGCCCCATTTCATGTCTTCGCGGTTGTTCTCGTGGACCAAGGCGTGGTGCGCCCATGTTGCGGCCATGCCCGAACACAACAAGATCAACGTGTTGATCAGCGGCAAATGCCATGGATCGAATGTCTCGATGCCAACGGGAGGCCAAACACCATCGATTGCCGGGCTTTGTGGGCCCATTGGGTACATCGCGTGTTTAAAGAACGACCAAAACCATGCCGCAAAGAACATGACTTCGGACATGATAAACATGATGAAACCGTAGCGCAGGCCGATACGCACCACCGGGGTATGATCGCCTGTTTCGCCTTCGACGACGACCTCGGCCCACCATGCGTACATAACATAAAGCACAGCAACGAGGCCGATAAGGAATGCCCATGGGCCCGAGCCGTGCATCCAAAGCACAGCGCCAAGCAACATGACAAATGCCCCAACCGAACCGACAAGCGGCCAAATGGAGGGGTTGAGAATATGATAATCGTGGTTCTTCGCATGCGCCATTGTGGCTGCCTTTCTCGTCTTGGTCTTAGTTCGTATCTGTGCCCTGTTGGGCCGTGTCTGTCAAAGCCTGATCCAAGGCCGCGGTGTCTTCTTCGAACGGCAGATCAGTTTCGTAAAACGTATAGCTGAGCGTGATTGTATGGACGTATTGTCCTTCGTTATCGTCAACGATCTCGGGGTCAACAAAGAAGCTGACGGGCATCATCACCCGCTCGCCGGGTTGCAACACCTGCATCTCAAAGCAAAAACATTGCACTTTGACGAAATATCCCTGCGCGGCATAGGGCGCGATATTATAGCTTGCGGTGCCTGCAACGGGCCTGTCGGTTGGGTTATAGGCCTCGTAGAACGCCAGACCGCTTTCGCCGATGCGCACATCCATTGTCCGCACCTCGGGGGTGAATTCCCACGGCATGTTACGGTCAAGCGTGGCATCAAAACGGATGGTGATGGTTTGATCCAAGATCTCTGAGGCATTCTCGGCGGCCACAAGCGGCGTGCCGCCAAAGCCCGTGACGCGGCAGAACCAATCATAAAACGGCACCGAGGCCCATGCGAGCGAGCCCATCAAAACCACCACGCCGGCGGCCTGTGCGGCGGTGCGGTTGTTGCCTTGGAGGTTGGGGAAAAGCTTCATTCGTCGCCCCCCTGCTGGATGGCGGTGGCACCTGTCGCGGCGTCGGTTGTTTGCGCCGCAGGTCCGGTGACTTGGGAAGTGGATTGCATCACACCGGGCTCAATCTGAGGGCGGGCGACATGGTCGAAACGCTCAAACTGTGCCAGCTCTTCAAGGTTCAAAACCTTCACCACCGTCAGACCAAAGACAATCGCCACGAGGCCAAGCAGGACAAATCCCACGCCGTGGTTACGGCTGCGGCGGCGGTCGTGCAATTCATGTTCAACCCGAATGCCCATCACCAACCCCCGATCCCAAAGCCGCGCAACACCGCGTCGGCCAAAAGCGCGCCAAAATGCAAGAACAGATACGACAGCGAGATCCGGAACATCCACCGCTCGGTGGCGTATTCATCCGCCTCGGCCTGTGCCTCGGTGCGGTTCCAGACCAGCCAAGCGGCATACATAAACCGCGCGTTCAAGATCACCGCCGTCGCGAGATAAACCCAGCCGCCAATCGAGGTGAAGGCAATGCCAATAGCAACGGGCACCAAGAGCGCGGTGTAGACAAGGATATGGGCGCGGGTGGCTTTGCGGCCGTGCGTTTCGGTCAGCATCGGCACACCGGCGTTGCCGTAATCGGCCTTCACAAACAAAGCGAGCGCCCAGAAATGCGGCGGCGTCCACATGAACGTGAGGGCAAACATCATCACACTGGCCAGCGTCACATCCCCGGTGACGGCGGCCCAGCCGATCATTGGGGGGAACGCCCCCGCAGCCCCGCCGATGACGATGTTTTGCGGCGTCGCACGTTTGAGCCACATGGAATAAACAACCGCATAGAAAAAGATCGTGAAGGCCAACAGACCCGCGGCCAAAGCATTGGTGGCCAAAAACAACAAGACAACCGAGAACACCGAGAGCGCCAAGCCGATGGCAAGGGCTTCGCCCGGCTGGACCTTGCCCATCGGGATTGGGCGTTTGGCGGTGCGCTTCATGACCACGTCAATATCGGCATCCCACCACATGTTCAGCGCGCCAGAGGCCCCTGCCCCCACCGCGATGCACAAGACGGCGACAAAGCCGATAAAGGGATGGATGCCCACAGGCGCCACCAACAGACCAACAAGTGCGGTGAAGACCACAAGCGACATCACGCGCGGTTTGAGCAGGGCGAAATAGTCGCCGAACTGTGCCTCGCCCGTTTCGGCGCTTGTGAGTGTGTTGTTCAAGCTTGCGTCGGTCATCTTGGTCCTCATTGGGGCCAGGGGTGGCTCGCTACGGTCAGGCAGAGAGCCTGACCGCGCAGATCAAGTACAACTTGGGCGATTACCAAGCCGCGTAGTCACTATCGTCGCGCACACGTGTCAGCCATTCGGCGTAGACCTCTTCGCTCACGACCTTAACGGTGATGGGCATATAGGCGTGGAACATGCCGCAAAGCTCGGAGCATTGGCCAAAGTAGATGCCCTCTTCCTCGGCGGTAAAGTGCAACTCGGCCAAGCGGCCGGGTACGCCGTCTTGCTTGACGCCAAAGGCCGGGATTGTCCAAGAGTGGATCACGTCACCGCCGGTGATTTGCATCACAACAGTCGCGCCGACGGGCACAACAACGGCTGTATCAGTCGCCAACAACCACTGGTCTTCGGTGTAGCCGCTTTGCTCAAGGCGCGCGCGCATTGCATCGTTCAAAACGTAATCGCGGGCGCCCGCGTCATAGTCCTCGTCCATCATCGTGGCCGGCTGGCCGATCATATAGGAGGTGAAATCGATGCCTTCGTCGACATATTCATAGCCCCAATACCACTGGTAGCCTGTGACCTTGATGGTGATGTCGCCCTCGGGGATCTCTTGCTGGTGGAACAACACGGGCAGAGAGAACGCGCCGATGAACACGAGGATCACAACCGGCACAATCGTCCAAGCGACCTCAAGCGTTGAATGGTGGGTGAATGTCGCGGGGGTTGGGTTGCGTTTGGCGTTGTAGCGGATCAACACCCAAGCCAACAGACCCGTCACGAACAGTGAGATAACCGTAATGATGACCAACAATAGATTATCAAGCCACTGGATTTCGGCCATCTGGCGGGTTGCGGCGGGCTGAAACCCGGTGAGGCCGTTGATCGGCTGGCCGCGCACTTCGAGGTCTTCGAGGGCGGTTTGCGCCATCGCGCCGCTCGCGGCACATGCAACAGCCGCAGTAAGCGCGGCGGTACGAAGGTGGGTGAACATGGCTGTGACGTGCATTGCGGTCCCTTGTCTCTTGCTGGCCGGACCCCACATAGGGTGTGGGCAATCCGAATGTCTCGCGGCCCTCTTCCCATATCCTGCGCCCTAGGACAAGAACTGCGGTTGCGGCAAATGGGCGCGAGGCCCGAATCCGACAGCCCTTGCCCCGCCGAAGCCCACAAGGTAGGCCAAATGCAACCCATATCAAGGAATGCCACCCATGCCACAGGCCCCCTTTCGCCCCTTTGAAACCGCTCTGGATCAGGATACGGCGCTTGCGCATTTGCGCGATGCTGTGGCCGGTGCTGATGATGGCGAATTGTTCCTTGAGCGGCGGCGCACCGAGGTCATGACGTTTGATGACGGGCCCCACCCGACGCATACGCCGCGCCTGCTAGATATGCTGCACGAACGCGGGCTGCGCGCGACCTTCTATTTGATCGGAAATCGTGTGGTGCAATACCCCGATATCGTGCGCCGCATCGCTGAGGAAGGTCATGAAATTGGGA
>JALZWD010000055.1 GCA_023300365.1 Flavimaricola sp.
CGGCGGCGGTGGCGCGGCGGGGGGTGAAACTGGCCAATTCGGTGCCGATGGCCAGCCGGTTTGATCCACGCCTGCCGGGGTTTGAGATGCCGTTCCGCGATTGGGTGGATGGCGGCGCCAGCGAAGCGCCTTTGCCAAATTCGGATGAAGACATCGCCTTTTCATGTGTCGCAGATCAGGCCCATTGGCTGCGCAAGCGCCTGATTACCAGCCGTCGTTTGACGGGCATTTATTTGGCGCGGATCAGGGCGTGGAATGGTGTGTTAAACTGTTTTGCCCATGTTTGTGGCGAATTGGCATTGGCGCAGGCCGACGAGATGGACGCGATGATGGACCGCGGCGAGACCTGTGGGCCATTGCACGGGGTGCCTTATGCCGTCAAAGACCTGTTTGACACGATGGGCTTGCCGACGGGATGGGGCGCCGAGCCGTTTGAGCACCGTGTGCCCGAAACTGACGCCACGGTGGTGCGGCGATTGCGCGATGCGGGGGCTGTGCTTTTGGGCAAAACCAGCGTTGGGGCCTTGGCCTATGGCGATGTTTGGTATGGCGGTCAAACGATGAACCCATGGAACCCCCAAGAGGGTGCCAGCGGGTCGTCTGCGGGGTCGGCCAGTGCGGTGGCCGCGGGTCTTTGCGCCTTTGCCATTGGCACCGAGACAATGGGATCTATCGTCTCGCCCGCCGAGCGGTGTGGTGTCACGGGGCTTCGCCCGACGTTTGGCCGGGTCAGCCGGGCGGGGTGTATGTCGCTGTGTTGGACATTGGACAAAGTCGGTCCGATCACCCGCCGGGTTGAGGACGCAGGTCTGTTGCTTGCGGTGCTGAACGGGCAAGATGACAAAGATCGCAGCAGCCTCAAGGCGCCGTATTTCTTTGCCACAGGCCATGTGATTGACGACCTTAAGGTGGGCTATTTCCCCGATGACCGCTCTGACGCGAGCGATATCGCATTTGAGGCGGCCCGCAGTTTGGGGATGAACCTGATCAACGTACGGGTGCCCGATCTTCCGTATGACAGCCTGATGAACAGTTTATACGCCGAGGCCGCCGCCGCATTTGAGGATATTACCCTAAGCGACAAGGACGACCAATTGGCGCTGCAGGATGCGCAAGCATGGCCCAACACGTTTCGCCGGGCGCGGCTTTTGTCAGCGGTGGATCACGTGCAACTTGATCGTTTGCGATACCGCGTGATGGAGGTGATGGATCAGCTGTTTAAAAAGGTGGATGTGGTGTTGGGTCCGATGGACGCAGGCCCAATGATGGTGGCCACCAATTTCACCGGGCATCCTTGCGTGCATATTCGCGCAGGCTTTGCCGAACTTCCGGCGCGTGGCCGTGACATATCCGAGGATGCAAAGCGCCCGAAATGGCGCAGCGCAACGCCCCAGCCCAAGACCGTGCCGCAAGGGGTCACAATTTGGGGCGGTTTGTTTAATGAGGGGCCAATGATGAACGTGGCCATGGCCCTAGAAGAGGAGATGGGTGTTTGGGATAAACGCCCGCCTCTTGCCAAAACCTAAGCGCCGATATCGGGCAGGGGCACAAGTGTGACGCCATTGATCAACCAGCCATCAGGGCCGGGGATCATGGCATATTCCAGCGCATGAAGCGTGCCGGCTGTGTCACGCAAAAACACCCGTTGCACGACCATGCCGCCCACATCACGCTGTTCGCCATAACGCACGTCGGTGTTGTTCCAAACCATTGGATAGCCGCGTTCCACCATCGTGCCAAAATTGCCCGACGAGCCAAACATGCCTTGGATCATTGGGCTGGCAAATTCAAACGCCGTGCCCACGTCGCGGGCCACAAAGGCCTCAAGCTGAGCGGTGATTGTGGTTTGGATATCTTGATTGATTTGTTGGGCGGCGGCGTAAGGCGCGAGCATTGGGGCCGCAAGGCATGCAAACAAAATCGGTTTCATCGGCCAATCCTTTTCGTGAAAGCTATACCATGAGACGTGGCGCCCTTGGCGGGATTTTCAAATTATTTCTGCAATCTGCCCTTGTTGGTGCGCTGCGGACGCGCCATGAGACGGGGGTTATGGCAAAAAATTCCTATTTAGCGGCCGGTGCCTTTGCGGTGTTTGGCGTGACTTGCGTTGTTGTGGGGGACACGGCGGGCAAGGTTTTGGTGCAAGACGGCGTGACGCCGTTGTTTGTGGCATGGACGCGGTTTGCGATTGCCGCCGTCCTTATACTCCCGTTGAGCGGTTTGGTCCGAGATGAAGTCCCTGCGTTTTGGGATTGGCGGCTTGTGATGCGCGCGTTGTTTGTCGTGGCGGGAATTTCGTGCATCCTCACGGCGCTTAGGACCGAAACGATTGCCAATGTGTTTGGCGCCTTTTTCATCGGGCCAGTTGTGGCCTTTGTGCTGGGGGCTTTGATCCTGCGCGAGGGTGTGACGGTGGCGCGCGCCCTGGCCCTGGCCGTGGGGTTTGCGGGGGTGATGTTGGTGGTTAAACCGGGGTTTGGGATGACGCCGGGCTTGGGTTTGGCGGTGCTCGCTGGGGTCAGCTATGGCTGTTATTTGGTGGCGACGCGGTGGCTTGCGCCGATGTTCCGCCCGCGTCTGATGCTGGCCACGCAATTGGTGGTGGGCGCTGTGGCGCTCGCGCCGCTTGGTTTGGCCGCTGTGCCCGCTGTTTCGTCTTGGGCGATGG
>JALZWD010000056.1 GCA_023300365.1 Flavimaricola sp.
TACGAACAGGGCTGCAAAACGTGGGGTATGGACGGCATCGACCCCCACTTCGTCAACGCACTCTGCCCCGACGATCTCGACCGGATCACCGACGTGCTCGAAGGCGCGTTTGAGCGCATGCCCGCCCTCACCGAAGTGGGCATCAAAAACGTCGTCAACGGCCCGATCACCTATACCATCGACGGCGCCCCCCTCGTCGGCCCGATCCCTGGCAAACGCAACGCATTTTGCATCATCGGCCTGCGCGCAGGTCTTGGCGAAGGCGGCGGCCACGGCTGGCTGCTTGCCCAACAAATCGTGCACGGCGAGGCGTGTTACGACACATGGGTCATCGACCCCCGCCGCTTCACCGGCCACGCCAATACCGAGCTGACGGCCCTCAAAGCCATTGAGGATTACCAAAACGAATTCCGCTTCCACTTCCCCCACGAACACCGCCCCGCAGGGCGCAATGCCAAGACAACACCGCTCACACCCATCATGGCCGCCGAGGGCGCCGAATTTACCGTTGTTAACGGCTGGGAACGGGTGGATTACATCAAGCCAAGCGCCGATTTCCACGAAACCCACGGCTACCACTTCAACGAGGCCTTCGACGTCGTCGCCCGCGATGTCGCCGCCGTGCAAAACGGCGTGGGCTTGGCCGAGGTCAACGGCTTCAACCGCTTCGAAATCACAGGCTCGGGCAAACACGATTTCCTCGACCGGATGATCTGTGGCCGCGTCCCGCGCAAAACCGGCAAAGTCGGCCTTGGCTACCTGCTCAACCACCACGGCATGGTCAAAGGCGAATGCACCATCGCCAATCTCGACGAAGATCGCGTCTGGTACGGCTCGGCGGCGGCTTCCGAATTTCACGATATGGACTGGCTGCAATCCCACATCGGCGCGGACGAAGACGTCCAGATCACCTCCCGCACCAACAGCCACACCATCCTCGTCCTCGCGGGCCCCAAATCCCGCGATGTGATGAACGCCGTCAGTCGCCTCGACTGGTCCGCCAAAGGCGCCCCATGGCTCACCGTGCGCGACTGCTACATCGGCATCGCGCCCGCCACCGTCATGACCGTTAGCTTCTCGGGCGAACTGGCCTACGAGATCCACATCCCCAACGAAAACCTCTACGCCGCCTACCTCGCCCTCCGCCAAGCGGGCGCGCAGCACGACCTCCAGATTTTCGGCGCACGCGCGGTGGAATCCATGCGCATGGAAAAAGGCTACCTGCACTGGAAGGCCGACATCCTCACCGAATTTGACCCCTTCGAGACAAACATCGACTTCTTCGTCAAACTCGACAAAGGCGATTTTATTGGCCGCGACGCCCTCGTCAAACGCCACGAAAATGGCCCGACAAAACGGCGCGTTTCCCTCGAAATCGACGGCAAATCCGCGCCCGCCCACCCCGGCGCATCGGTGATGCAAAACGGCAAAGTCATCGGCACCGTCACCTCCGGCGATTGGGGCCACCGCACGGGCAAAAACCTCGCCTACGCCTTCATCAACCCCGACTTGGCCGCCACAGGAACCGCGCTGCACATCGACATCATCGGCACGCTCACGCCCTGCACCGTGATCCCACACGGCCCCTATGACCCCAAAAACGAAAGGGTGCGCGGCTAACCACCAGCGCACCCCTTGCTTCATATTTCTTTTGGCCAACCACTCCCCGCGGAGCGTCCCATCAGACGCCGCGGCGCGCTACTTCACGGCCCCAAGCGTTAGCCCCGCAATAAAGTGCTTTTGCATCAGAAAAAACATCGCAACGGGTGGCAAAGCGGCGACAATCGAGCCCGCGCTCATCAAATGATAGGCCGCGCGGAACTGCGCGTTAAACGAGGTGATCCCCGCCGTCACAGGCTGGCTCTCGGCCCCTTGCGTCAGGACCACTGCCCAGAAAAAGTCATTCCAGATAAACGTGAAAATCAACACCGCCATCGCCGCCAGTGCGGGCTTAAGCAGGGGCAGGACAACAAACCAATAAATCCGCCACTCCGCGACCCCCTCAACCCGCGCCGCCTCGATCAATTCAAACGGCAGCGCACGGATAAAGTTGCGCATAAACAGCGTCGCAAACCCGGTCTGAAACGCGATGTGAAACAGCACCAGCCCCATCTTGGTATTATAAAGCCCAAGATCAAGGGTCAGGTCGCGAACAGGCACCATCAGGATTTGAAACGGCACAAAGTTGCCCGCCACGAACATAAAGAAAATCCAAAGGTTAGATTTAAACTTGTAAACGCCCAGCGCAAACCCCGTCATCGACGACAAGATCACCACGCCAATCACCGTCGGGATCGTAATCATGATCGAGTTGAACATATACCGCACCATGTCCGACCCGTCGTAATCCCAGCCAAAGCCAAACAGGCAAAACGCATCGTCATTGAACACCAGTGGCCAAAGATTACCCACACAGCCATCCACCGTGCGCGTCCATGTGCCAAACACCGTGCCGTAATTTTCAAAGCCCGCAAAATACGACGGCCACGTCCAATAGTTGCCTGTGGTAAAATCCGCATCCGGCTTGATCGAAAACATCGCCACGGCCAGCAACGGCAACAGCCACATAATCAACGCCAGCGGCAACAGCGCCTGATATCCGCTCCGCCACGCAGGCGATGATTTTTCAATAGGGCGTGGAAACATCTCAGTACCCCCGCTCGTCGCGGTACATCGACCAAAGGAAATACGCGATAAACACCAGCATGATCAAGAACAGCACCACCGCAATCGCGGCCCCATATCCCATCCGAAACCCGTATTCGCTCAGCGCCTTCTCAAACATATAAAACGACAGCACACGCGTCGATCCAAACGGCCCGCCATTGGTCATAATCGAAATAAGGTCAAACGATCGCAGCGCCCCGATAATCGTCACCACAAACGCAATAAACGTCGCGGGCTTAAGCTGCGGTATGATCACATACCACAGCATCTTCCACCCCTTCGCCCCATCCAAACGCGCGGCCTCCACCTGCTCGGGGTCTACGGCATTCAGGCCCGTCAAATACAAGATCATACAATACGCCGTCTGCGGCCAAAGCCCTGCGGCAATGATCCCGTAAGTGGCGTAATCAGGATTGCCCAACACATTAAGCCCATCAAACCCAAGCCATTGAAGAAAACTATCCAAAAGCCCCGCATCAGGCAGGTAAAACCAACTGAACACCAGCCCCACAACCACTTGGCTGATCACAAACGGAAAGAAAAATAGCGATTTATAAAGCCTGATCCCAAACACTGTCTGATTGAGAAACAGCGCAATAAAAAGGCCCATCGGGATCGCCAGCAAATACAAAACCAGCCACTTCAGATTGTTCCAAAGCGAGATCTCAAAATTGCGATCTCCAAGCAGCTCTTGGTAATTCTCAAGCCCGATATACTCCGCCGTCGACGCAAATTCGCCCGTCTCCGCACACCCCGGATTGCCCCGCGCACGCGGCCCAAGGGCGGTGCATTCCGCGTCCGTAATTTCGGCCCCCTCAACGGCCGCATAAATCGGCCGGTCCAACCCATCCCACGCATAAAGCGAGACGTTAAAACTCTGGGCAATCGGAAAGATCACATAAACCGCAAAGAACAAAAATCCCGGCAACAAAAACAGCCAGGGCGTCAACGCAATCTCATGACGTTTGTACCAGCCGCGCTTGGTGGGGCTGTGGGACTGTGTGGATAAATCGGTCATGATCTCTCCCCTCGCTCAAACGTCTGGTTGATATGAAAACGCATCCCGCAAGCGCTTGCAAATGAACCGAGCATCTCAAGAAAGCAGACCTCCCCCGCCGAAACGGGAGAGGCAGAAACGTAAGGTGCGGTTTAACGCACCCTGCGTCTTAGTAAACGCTACCGCGCGCGTCCTCGAGACGGGCAAGGATATCCTCAAGATTATCAGGGAACACCATAAACTCCTGAAGACCTTCCATGGCAATCGAGGCCATCTCGGCTGGGGCGTCACGGTCAAAGAACTGTGCAACACCACCCGGGCTGTTCGACGACAACATCTCAAAGCCCTGCTCAAGGAACTCATCGGCGTCTACCGATGCGCCCGCATGGATTGGCAATTGGCCCAAAGCATCGCCCGCGTTGATCATCGTCTGGTTCTCAGCCGAAACAACAAACCGCAAAAACTCTTTCGCGGCTTCAACGTTCTGCGCACCCGATGGGATGTGGAACGTATCGGTTGGCGCATCCTCGGCCAGCGGCACATCCGCGCTGATCGCTGGGAACTGGTAAAAGTCCAGCTGCGCATCCGTCAGGCCGGCTTCGCGCAATGGCTGAACCGCAAAGTTACCGATCAGATAGGCTGTGGCTTCACCCTCAACAACAAACGGCAAGGCTTCCTGCCAGCTATACGACTGGTGGTTCTCAAGGAAACCGCCCATGTCGATCAGCTGACGCCAGTTTGCGAATGTTTCGCGCACTTCGTCCGACGTCCAGCTTTCGTTGCCCGCCAAAAGCGACGCGTGGAAATCATAGCCGTTGGTGCGCATGTTGATGTAATCAAACCAGCCACCAGCCGTCCAAAGGAACTTGGAACCAATCGCATAACACGCACGACCCGAATCCACGATCACCTGACAATTGGCAACCTCTTGGTCCCAAGTTGTGGGCTCAGTCAGGCCCAGCTCGTTAAAGATGTCCTCACGGTAATAAACGCCCCACTGGTAGTACGTGTAAGGAACGCCAAATTGCGCACCATCAAGGGTCATCGCACCGCGTGTCGACTCAAGATTGGCAAAATCGTCTTCGGCCCACAGGTCCGAGATATCCATGAACAAACCGGCATCCACAAACGGACGCATACGGTTGGCGGCGTACCAGTTGGCAACATCTGGCGCATCAGCCGTCAAAAAGTTGCGGATCTGGGTTTTATAGGCTTCGCGGTCAATAACCGTCAGCTCAATGTTCAGATCGGGGTGCAACGCACCAAAACGCTCGACCATGCCTTCCATAACCGCGCGAGGCGCAGGGTTGGACATGTCCGAAAAGATAACCAGATCGCCAGACAATGCATGGCCATCCGCCAGAGCAGCCGTGCTGGTGATTGCGGTTGTCGCAAGCGCAGCAGCAGCCAGTTTGAATACAGATTTCATTGATTTCTCTCCCTAGGTCTATGTGCGACGGGTTTCATTATTTGAAACTTGGTCTTACATATTGAAATCATAATCCCGATCTGCCTATGCTTGTCAACACTGGCGTGGGTGTTTGTAACCCCCCCGGTTGATGGGCAAAGGACAATCAAGACATGTCGAAACCTGACGGTGGCACAGTTGGAAAAGCATTAGAAGTGCTCGATCAAGTCGCCTCCTTTGGCCGCCCCGTTCGGTTTTCTCGGCTGCTCGAAACATCCCCCTATCCCAAAGCCACGCTATTTCGTTTGGTGCAAACTTTGATGCATCAAAACATGCTGGAATACGACGATATAACACAGACTTATGCCCCCGGCCTGCGTCTTGTCCGTTTGGCCCATGCCGCATGGGCCCAAAGCTCGCTCGCCCCCATCGCCCGGCCTTTTGTCGATGAGCTTGCCACAACCGTCGGCGAAGCCGTGCACTTGGCCCAGCTTGACCACGGCCAAGTCCTGTTTGTCGACAAACGCCGCACAACAAACCTCTACGATACGCTGGCACAGGCCGGACAGGTCGCCCCGGCCTATTGCACCGGTGTGGGCAAAGCGATTCTCGCCTTCATGCCCGCCGAACGGCGCCAACGCGCCTTAATGCAGCAGGCCTTTATGAAATACACCGCCGCCACACATTCCGATCTCGATACCCTCAAAACCGAACTTGACCGCATTCGCAAAGATGGCGTCGCCTTCGACCGTGAAGAGCATGAAAAAGGCATCATCTCCATCGCCGCCCCCATCCTCGCGGGCGGCGACCACGTCATCGGCGCTTTGTCGATCGCCACATCTACATCCCGCCATTCGCTCGACGCCCTAGACGGCTTTCGCCCCAAACTCTTGGCCACCGCCGGCCAAATCGGCACCGAAGCCGCGAATTGGCAATTTCCAGACACAACCATCACCCCCCCTCTCCCAGTAGGAGCACAGGCATGACAGGCGTCACTCTCAAACAGGTGATCAAGAAATACGGCGAGACCCAGGTGATCCACGGTGTTGATCTCACGATTGAAGACGGCGAATTCTGCGTCTTTGTCGGCCCGTCTGGCTGTGGCAAATCCACCCTCTTGCGCATGGTCGCAGGCCTCGAAGAGACCACAGCAGGCGAAATTCATATTGGCGCAAGAAACGTTACCAAACTCGACCCCTCCGAGCGCGGTGTCTCAATGGTTTTTCAAACCTATGCGCTTTATCCCCATATGACCGTCCAAGAAAACATGGGATTCGGCCTCAAAATGAACGGCCACCCCAAAGCAGAAATCGCAGCGAAAGTCGCCGAGGCAAGCCGTATTTTGCAACTAGATGACTACCTAAAACGCAAACCCGCCGCCCTCTCGGGCGGCCAACGCCAACGCGTCTCCATCGGCCGCGCCATCGTCCGCGGCCCCGAAGTCTTCCTCTTTGACGAACCCCTCTCCAACCTCGACGCAGAATTGCGCGTCGACATGCGCGTCGAAATCGCCC
>JALZWD010000057.1 GCA_023300365.1 Flavimaricola sp.
CATAGACCTGCGTATTGGCGATGGGCGTGCCGATCCCGGTGATACCGTCGCCTGCTTCGGCAGTGCGCGTAGTGGACCAAATCGTCGTCTCGGTCGGGCCGTACATGTTTTCGATATGCGCGTTGGTGGCAGCGTTAATATCGGCCACAAGGGCGCCTGCAAGCGCCTCGCCGCCGATCATCAGGTGATTAAGGTGGCGTAGGGCGGCGCGGCTGTCTTCGTTTGTGACCAGCATACGCGCCATGGACGGGGTGCATTGCATGTGCGTGACATTATGGCGGGTGATCTGGGCTGCGATGGAATAATCGTCCTCGGCCACTTGGGTGCCCGCGTTTGTACGGCGCAGCACGTCGGCCAAGGGTTTGAGGCCCTCAAGCACCAGATCATTTGCGATGCCATAGTCGATGAGGCAAGCAACCTCGCCGATACCTTTGGATTTGAGTTCTTCGACACGGGCCACGGCATCCTCGACGGTGCCGAACAGGCCGCTATCGTTGAAATACCGCTCGAAGGCGAAATCAAGGATGCCTTCAAGCTCGTCAGGCTCGAGCGAGCCGAGATCAAGATCAAAGGCGTTGGTCGCGCTCTCCGGCTTTTTGAACGCAGGAAAGGCCCATGCATATTGTTTGATTAGGCCCGCCGCCGAGCGCAGGTAATCCTTCATCGGTTCGCGGGCGATCTGTTTTGATTGTTCGCGCGTGTCCGCAAGATAGGTGTGCAGCATCAGCGTCACTTTGAACTCGGCAGGGTCATATCCCGCCTCGCGTAGTGCCTGGTGGTAAATCTCGATTTTGCCCGCAACCTCGTCGACGGTTTGGCCAAGCAGGTGCGTGAGGACATTGGCGCCAAGGCGCCCCGCCTCGCGCCATGTTTCGGGGTTGCCCGCAGAGGTAACCCACATGGGCAGGGTTTTGGAAATTGGGCGGGGCTGTGTGACCACGCCGTGCATGTTGCCGTCTTGGCGCTCAAACTCAACGGTTTCCCCGGCCCAAAGGCGGCGCACGGTTTCGATTGTGTCAAACAGTGCGGGTTTGTTCGAAGGCGGTGTGTTTTCGGGGCGCAAAACGAAATCATCGGGCTGCCACCCGGAGGCCATAGCAAGGCCCACGCGGCCACCCGTCAGATTATCAACCACGGCCCATTCTTCGGCGATACGGGCCGGATGGTGGAGGGGGGCCACGATAGAGCCCGCACGCACGGCGATGTTGTTTGTCACCGCCGCAACCGCAGCGCCCGTCACGGATGGGTTGGGGTATGGTCCGCCAAAGGCGTGGAAGTGGCGTTCGGGTGTCCAAACGGCGCAAAAGCCATTTTGGTCGGCGAATTTCGCGCCCTCAAGCAGGAGATGGTATTTCCCCTGCCCTGCGACATCGTCATTGCCCCAGTAATATAGCGAGAAATCAATTTCTTGGCCGCGTGTCGGCGAGATGCCAGAAGAGACCAATGCGCGGCTTTCGTCGCCCGACATGACGACCTTGAAGCCGCGTGCGAGGGTCCAGAACAATTCCAATACAGAAATGTCGAACGACAACGAGGTGACGGCGAGCCATGTGCCGCCGTTTTGGTGATCGATCCGCGTATCCATGCCGGTGAAGAAATTGGAGACATTGCGGTGTTCGATCATCACGCCCTTGGGTTTGCCTGTGCTGCCTGAAGTATAGATCAGATAGGCAAGATCGGCGGAGGTGACCTCGGTTTTGGGATTATCTTTCGGCGCGTTGGCCATGGAGGGGTCGCGATCAATATCAACCACGGTTGCGTTGTGCGCAGGCAAGTCGGAGGCGAGGGCCGCCTCGGTTAGGATGATCTGCGCGCCGCTGTCTTGGATATAAAGCGCCACCCGGTCGGCGGGATATGCGGGATCAAGCGGCAGATAGGCCGCACCTGCCTTTTGGATCGCCAGCGCACCGATCAGCAGGTTGGCCGAGCGGCGGATATTGAGGCCGATCACAGTGCCCGGTTTGGCCCCTTGGGCGATGAGCGTATGGGCAACCGCGTTGGCGCGTTCGTTTAGGGTGGCGTAGCTAAGGCTTTGCCCTTCGAACACCAAAGCCGTGGCATCAGGCGTGCGGGCAACCTGTGCTTCAAACTGTGTATGGATGCAGGTGGTGTCGTCATAAGACGCAGCCGTGGCGTTCCATGTTTTAACAACCAAGTCCTGTTCGGCGGCGGGCAAGCCCGTTTGGCCAGACAGCTCGGCCTCAAGACGGCCCGCGAGAAGTGCGAGGCCCTCGGCACCGATCCGTTTGGCATCGGGCGCGAGCGTGATGCCATTTGCATTGGCGATAAGGGTGACAATCGCGCCGGGCACGGGTTTGGCATTGCTGAGCGCCACTTGTGGCATCACCACCGATACACCGGGCATACGCAACGGCAGGTCGACGGCAAAACCGGCGGTGCGACTGCCCAACTGTGTGTCGAATTGCTCGGGGTTTTGGGGATCAAACCGCAAAGGCGCCCAATCGCTGAGCAGCCCTTCGACGGTATTGGAGGCGCGGGCAAGATCAATGGGGCCACCGTCGCCAAGGCGCTGGCAAACACGCGCCATCGCGGCAAAGGCCTGATGGGGGGTGGCCGGTGTGGACAGGGTAAGGGCGCTGGCTCCCTTTCCCGGCAGGTGCAAAACGGCGGGTTGCAGTGTGGCGAGGGTGCGGCGCATCGCAGGCTCGGCGCGGGCGGCGGCCTTTAACGGTGCGGACAAATCCGTAGACGGCAGAGGAAACGACATCCCCTTGCGGCAGCGATTACGTGGATCAAAGGCGCTGCCGTCGGCAAAGCTGAGACCGGTGAGCAGCACTGCGCCATCGGCGGTGGCCACGCGCAAACCATCGGATGTGGCCCCAAGGAGCGCGCCCGCAGGGCCGGAGCCTTTGGTTTCATCCGCGCGGCGCACACAAACGGCGCGGCCACCAACGCGCACCTTGGCGATGGTCAGAGGATTGGCGTAATCGCCATGATCAAGGGCACGAACCATGCGCACGACAGCCCGCGTGGTGGTTGCGAAATCAATCAAGCCGCCGTTGGTCGGGCGCATGTCACGGCCAAAATAGCTGCGTTGGCTGAGGTCTTGGGGCGTGGTTTTGGGCATGCCTGCAGCGAGGCCTGCGAGCACGTCGGCAAAGCTATCGATACCGGCGGCATAGCATTTTGTGTTGAGCGTCAGGGCGGTTTCGGTGTCGGCGATGTCGATTGTTCGTTTGGCGATGATGTCGCCTTCGTCGACGCCACCCGAAATCATATGCCACGCGACGCCGTGCTTGGCCTCGCCGTTCAAAATGGCCCAAACGGGCGCGTTGAGGCCCGCGTAGGCAGGCAAGGGGCCATCGTGGAAATTGAGTGCGCCCTTGGAGGGCATCGACAACACGTTTTCGGGGATCAGCGTCAGGTTGGCCGCCGAGATAATCCAATCAAAGGCCTGCCCGGCAAGACGATCAGCCAGCCCCTTGCCCGGTGCGATCACCGGTACTTTGGCCGCGGTTGCCCAAGCTGTGACGGATGCATCCGACGAGACCACCGCCGCCACGGAATGCCCCGCCTCAAGCAGCATATCGCCGCATTGGCGGGTCAGGGATTCGTGGCCAATCAGAAGGGCAGAAATGGTCATGATGTGCTCCGTGGGGGATGCGCAATTTGAGGGGACGGCAGAGGTTTGAAGAGGTGTTTGGCGTCATAGGCCAACAGCTGTCGCAAGAACCCCGGCGGATCGACGGGCTTTTTGCGGGACAAAACGGCGCGCAAACGGTGTCCGAGCCCACCGATTAAATGCATCGTGGTGGCCGCCAAGAGCCCAAGCTTGCCATGGTTTTTGGTGAAATAATAATGCCGCGAGGCGAACCAATAGGTTGGCACCTTTTGCCATTGGCTCATGCCCGTCGAGACCGAGCCGATATGCACCACTTCGCTGGCGCGGACATAATGCGTGGGGTGGCCCGCGTTGGCGGCGCGCAGGCACAGGTCGGTTTCCTCAAAATAGAGAAAGAAGGTTTCGTCAAACAGGCCGATGTCTTGCAAGACGCTGTCGCGCATCATCATGCTGGCGCCTGCCAGCCAATCGATAGCAGTGTCGCCCTCGGGCACAGGCACGGGCACGGCGCGGTTTTTGAGGAGCCGCGAGACAGGGCCAAAGCGCATCGACCCCTCGAGTTCGCTGAGTGCAGACGGAAAATGGAAGGTCGACAGGTGGGCGTCGCCTTCGGGGGCGTGAATATAGCTTCCGGCAAAGCCCACGTCGGGGTGCTTTTGCAAATAATCGACAAGCAAACGGATGGCATCCGGCGCAGGAAAGGCGTCGGAGTTGAGAACATAGATCAGATCGGGGCGTGTGCCATCCGACATGCCCGCAAGAATGCCCACGTTGTTGCCCGCGCCAAAGCCGCCGTTGCGCCCCGATTGCAGGATACGCACGTCGGCCATATCGCCGGTGGCGTTGGTCATTTTCTCAAAGCTGCCGTCGCCGCTGTCGTTGTCGACCACGACGATTTCACCGGTAACTTGGGCCATGGCCACACGGGCACTATCGAGCGCCTTGAGCGTCATGTCGGGCGTGCGCCAATTAAGAAGCACGGTAAGAACCTTGGGAGTTGTCATTATTCTGCTGCCTTACCAGTGACCCAGTGATCGACCGGACGGACGCGGATCTGTTTTTCTGAAGCTTCGATGACCCGTCGCATACGCGCCGCGAGGGCACGCACGTTGGGCTCGAGAACCATACTGTCGTGATCGCCGGGGACCTCGAAAACCTCGATGTTCGGGGCGTGGCCGGTCCAATCGTTGTCGGGGAGCACATAGGCCCGTTCGTCATTGACCCAGCGGCCCGGCGCCACCTCCCATTTGCCAACAAGTGGCGGGCGGAAGAGCGTCAGGGGGCCATCCCAATCGCGCACCTGATAGGTGCCGATGGCGTCATAGAACGCAGCCTCAATGGTTGCGTCATGAAAATGCGGCGCGTCGGCGGGGCCTTCGGGCATGGGGCGGCGCTTTTCCAGCTCCCATTTGATCCGGTTGGTGGCCCATTCGACGGGATAGGCGATGCCTTTGTTGCGCAGCTCGATCTTTTGGATCACGGCGCGGTCAGCGCGGCTTAGGGGGCGGGTCTCGCTCACCGGGCCACCAACCGGCCATTCAGCCAGTGCAGCAGTACCCAGTGTGATCGCGAAAATCCCCCCCAGGAGATTTTTAAAAGCAAACATCGAGAAGACTTTTGCCGATGCTTTAACAATTTGCAAGAAAATCAGGCAATTTCGGTGTGTTACAGTGGATTTTTCGCACAAGCACACTAGATGTTGGGTGAGATGTTTTGCAAACCGCAACGCAGCCGCTTGATGTCGTCTTGAAGCTCGGCGCACGCAGGGCTATTCACGCCATAACAACGCCCAACCAACACGGATAGCGGAGCACAACATGCTTGACCTCACCTATGAGACCCCAAAAGTGAAAACCATCGCCGGAATGACAGGCGATTGGGAGCTGGTGATTGGCCTTGAAGTCCATGCGCAGGTCGCCACGAAAGCGAAACTGTTCTCCGGTGCATCCACGCAATTCGGCGCCGAGCCAAACAGCAACGTCGCATTCGTTGACGCAGGCATGCCCGGCATGTTGCCCGTCATCAACGAAGAATGCGTGGCCTATGCGGTGAAAACTGGCCTTGGCCTAAAAGCTGAGATCAACCTAAACTCAGCCTTTGACCGCAAAAACTATTTCTACCCTGACTTGCCGCAAGGCTACCAGATTTCCCAGCTGTACCATCCGATTGTTGGGACTGGTGAAATTCTGGTTGAAATGGGCGATGGCACCGCGCGCAATGTGCGGGTTGAGCGTATCCACCTTGAACAAGACGCCGGTAAATCTATTCACGACATGGACCCTACGATGTCCTTCGTCGACCTGAACCGCACGGGCGTTGCCCTGATGGAAATCGTATCCTTCCCCGACATTCGTGGCCCCGAAGAAGCCGCGGCCTATGTGGTGAAGCTGCGTCAGATCCTGCGTTACCTCGGTACGTGTGATGGCAACATGCAAAACGGCAACCTGCGCGCCGACGTGAACGTATCAGTATGCCGCCCCGGCCAGTATGAGAAATTCCAAGCGTCTGGTGACTTTGGTGAGCTCGGCACGCGCTGCGAAATCAAGAACATGAACTCCATGCGCTTTATCCAATTGGCGATTGACCACGAAGCCCGCCGCCAGATCGCAATTATTGAAGACGGTGGCGAGATCGTTCAAGAAACCCGCCTTTATGATGCGGACAAAGACGAGACACGGTCCATGCGGTCCAAAGAAGAAGCGCATGATTACCGCTACTTCCCCGATCCGGACCTGCTGCCACTTGAGATTGAGCAAGCGTGGGTGGATGACATCGCCGCAAGCCTTCCTGAGCTTCCTGATGCTAAAAAAGCCCGGTTTATTACGGACTTCAACCTGTCCGACTATGACGCATCCGTGCTGACTGCCGATGTTGAGAACGCTGGCTTCTTTGAAGCTGTTGCGGATGGCAATGACGGCAAGCTTGCAGCGAACTGGGTGATCAACGAGCTGTTTGGTCGCCTGAAGAAGGACGACAAAAGTATTGAAGACAGCCCGATTTCCGCTGCCCGCTTGGGCCAGATCGTAAGCTTGATCAAATCTGAAAAGATCAGCGGCAAGATCGCCAAGGACGTGTTTGAGATTGCTTACACACAGGATCGCGATCCTGAAGAGATCGTGAAAACGGAAGGCATGGAGCAGGTCACAGATACGGGCGCAATCGAAGCGGCTGTGGACGAGATTATTGCCGCCAACCCAGACCAAGTCGCCAAGGCGAAAGAAAACCCAAAACTTGCGGGTTGGTTTGTTGGTCAAGTGATGAAGGCCACGGGCGGCAAGGCGAATCCTGCAGCTGTGAACAAGCTGGTGAGTC
>JALZWD010000058.1 GCA_023300365.1 Flavimaricola sp.
AACATTCCGGGCCATCACCCGGCGCGGGCCGAGATGGATACGTTTTACACGCACCGCAATGAGGGCGATGATCGCCCGCCGCATGTGTTGCGCACGCATACCTCGCCGGTGCAGATCCGATCATTGGAAGCGAAAGGCGCGCCCATTCGGATTGTGTGTCCGGGGCGCGTATACCGCGCGGATTACGACCAGACGCATACGCCAATGTTCCACCAGATTGAGGGGTTGGCGATCGACAAGGATGTGTCGATGGCGAACCTGAAGTGGGTGTTGGAAGAGTTCCTCTCGACGTTTTTTGGCACGAGCGTAAAGACCCGTTTCCGCGCCTCGCATTTCCCGTTCACTGAGCCGTCGGCAGAGGTGGATATTCAGTGTTCGTGGGAAAACGGCACTGTGAAGGTTGGCGAGGGCGACGATTGGCTTGAGGTTTTGGGCAGTGGCATGGTGCACCCCAAGGTTTTGGAAGCCGCTGGTGTGGATCCGAACGAATGGCAGGGGTTTGCCTTTGGCGTCGGGATCGACCGGATTGCGATGCTCAAGTACGGCATCCCTGATTTGCGGGCGTTCTTTGACAGCGACCTGCGGTGGCTGCGGCATTATGGATTTAGCGCGTTGCAGGTGCCAACGCTGCAGGGCGGGGTTTAAGGCCCTTGGTAAAATCCGGGCGGTGGGCCGAAGCCCCACCCTACGGAATTTTGAGATGACATTTGTGCGCAGTGAGGGCAGCTTGGCGTTATGAAATATCTTATTCTGCTGTTTGCATTTTTCACCCTTCACGCGCCGCTTGCGGCCGTTGCGCAAGGATCGGTCCTTGGGGCGGATGTGTGCCATTTGAATACCGCCTGTGCCGTTGGCGACAGAACCTA
Organism: Flavimaricola sp.; assembly: GCA_023300365.1. Taxonomy (GTDB): domain Bacteria; phylum Pseudomonadota; class Alphaproteobacteria; order Rhodobacterales; family Rhodobacteraceae; genus JALZWD01. Next base: position 867 of record JALZWD010000058.1, read on the forward strand.
TCACGTCAAGGAGCCGGATGGCTGGGACGGCATCACGCCGCTTCCGGTGATGTTGCATTTTCATGGCTGGGCACGGACCGGGGCGCTTCCGGTGCAGCATGATCGGATTTCGGGCCATACCCGGCGGCGGGGTGTTTTGCTGATTGCGCCCAACGGCATCGCGCAGACGTGGAATTTTCGCAGTGGCAGCCGGGATGTGGCCTTTGCGGATGCGGTCTTGGAGGATGTTTTGCGACGTTACCCTGTGATCCGTGAGCAGGTGTTTGTCAGCGGGTATTCGTTTGGGTCGGCGATGGCGTGGCGATATGTTTGCGAGAGCGGTGATGACATTGCGGCGGTTTTTGCCGTGTCGGGGACGTTGCGGCAGAGCGAGACCTGTGCACAGGCCCCGCGCCGTGTGCGGCATGTGCATGGCCTTGATGATACGGTGATGGACTTTCCGATGGGACCGGGCGGGGATGTTTTGCACCCCGTGCGCCTGTGGCGAGATAAGTTTGACTGTGGTGAGGCCGAAGATTTGGGGGCCTATAACATCGTGAGTTGGTTGGAATTTAACCGGTTTGAATGGGACTGCGCTGGCGGTGATGTGGTTTTTGATCTGCATGACGGCGGGCATTTCATTCCGCATGGCTGGTTGGGCCGGATGTTGGATGAGGAATTGGGGCGCAGCCCGACCTATCCTTGACCGCCCCAACGAAACGCGATTGAGTTGGGCCATGACCCAAGAGCATAGCCCCGCGTTTCTTGCCTATAGTGAGCGTTGTAATGCCGCGGCACTTGATCCTGATTTTAAGAAGAAACGCGAGCGGGTTGTGACGCGTTTGCGCCGCGATATGCATGCGGTTTTGGAGCCTGTGGGATACAGTTGCGAGGGCCTTGTTTGGGTGAAGACATCGCCGCAGGGGCAGACGCGCGTGAGCATTTACCGGATGCGCGCAGGGTATCAGGCGCGCATTGAGATGAGTGGCCGCAAGACCGGGTTTTCCATAGGCCTTGCCGTTAATGGTGTGTTGCGCCGAATTGGCCAGCGTTTGGGCAACCAGAACCCAATTTTGCCGTACAAGGAGCAAGTGGTCACACGGTTGCAGCCCTTCTACCGTTTGGATGAGCATAAGCATCATCCCGAAAAGGGATCGTTGGAATACGCTTTGATCGATGAAGATCCCAGTGAGTTGGATTTACCGATTGAAATTTTGGCCCACCGGGCCTTGCCGTGGTTGGAGGGGTGCCACAGGCGCGGTGCCTTGCCGGAGGTGCCAAAGGGTTTTTGGGAAGGATGAGATATGAGCGAGACATTTAACCTGCGCAATCGACGCGAGGGCGGCGGGACGGCGACGCTTAATTCGTGGGGTGCGGATAGCGATTATGGGACGCTGCGCTCGGTGCTTTTGGGGCCGATTGATAATTATAAATGGTTGCGGACCTCGAGCCTGTCGAAAAAGACATTGCGCCGTGGCGTGCAATTTGACCCCGCCGTGGCCGCCAAGCAGCATGCGCAGATGGTGAGCGCGTATGAAAGCGCGGGCGTAGAGGTGCACACCCATAAGGGCGATCCTGAGCTGCCCTATCAGGTGTATGCGCGCGACAGTTCGGTGATGACGCCGTTTGGGGCGATTATCACGCATATGTCGCAATACTGGCGGCGCGGCGAAAATTTCCGCGCGATTGAGACCTATCAGAGTTTGGGCATCCCGATTTACGATTTCGTGACGGCGGGCACGTTTGAGGGCGGTGATTTCAACGTCATTGAGCCGGGCTGTGTTTTGATCGGCTGGGAGGGCGAAGAGGGCCGATCAATGGAGCAGGGTGCGCGTCAGATTGCCGGATGGATGGAGGCCGAAGGGTGGGAGGTGAAGGTTGCGGATATTGACCCCTATTATGTGCATATCGACCTGATGGTGGTGATGTTGGCGCCCAAGTTGGCGGCCGTATGTATTGAATGCACCGACCCTGAGATTGTGGATTGGCTGCGGGCCAAGAATATTGAGATCGTTGAAGTGCCGTTTCAAGAGACGATGGCGCTTGGGTGTAATGTGGTGGCGTTGGGTGAGGATCGGGTTTTGTTGCCCGCGGGGTCCAAGACGTTGAAGGCCAAGCTGAAGGCGCTTGGGTTTACGATTTATGATCCTGAATTGGATATGATTACCCAAGGCGGTGGTGGCGTTCATTGCATGTGCCAAAGCCTGATCCGTGATCCCGGATAGGCGGGTGGGCATCAATTCATGCTTATCCTGAGCGAGCCACCGGCCCCTTGGCGGCGGTTGCTTTGGTGTTGGCGGGTGGCGCCGCAACCGAGTGTGTAAGTTGATGTTGTAAAGGTGGAGGCGGCGCATTCGGCAAGGTCGGAGCCGTCGGTGGAAATTCCGACTGATGTGTTGGTCTCGAGCCCACCATTTTGCGCAATCTTGACCGCGCGAATGGCGATAGGCGACATGATCAGGAGCGCCGAAAACAGCAATAGTATTGGGCCGCGATGTTCCATTCGATCCTCGAAATTCAACCTTAGGGGTATTTATCCTTGGTTTCGTAGAGTGTTGGTATGACTATGGTTGGGCCAAATAACGGTGGTTTCGTGCCGCTTGCTTTCCCTCGCAAGAGCAATGGGGTAAGAGGCGGGAAACACATTTCCGGACGGATAAGCCCCATGAAATTCACGCTAAGCTGGCTAAAATCGCACCTTGAGACAACCGCGTCGGTCGATGAGATTTGCGAGGCCCTGACGGATTTGGGGCTTGAGGTTGAGGGGGTGGAAAACCCATTGGCCAAGCTGTCTGATTTTACCATCGGTAAGGTTGTGAGCGCCGAGAAGCACCCTGATGCGGACCGTTTGCGGGTGTGTCAGGTGAACACCGATGAGGGCATGAAGCAGATCATTTGCGGCGCACCCAATGCCCGCGAGGGGATTACCGTCGTGGTGGCCAAGCCGGGTGTTTATGTGCCCGGCATTGATACCACGATTGGCGTTGGCAAAATCCGTGGCATCGAGAGCTTTGGGATGATGGCGTCCGAGCGCGAGATGGAGCTTTCGGATGAGCATGACGGGATCATTGAGCTGCCCAGCGGCGAGGTGGGCGACCGTTTTGTGGATTGGCTGGCCGAGAATGATCCATCGAAAGTGGACCCGGTAATCGAGATTGCGATTACGCCGAACCGCCCGGATGCATTGGGCGTGCGCGGTATCGCGCGGGATCTGGCGGCGCGTGGTTTGGGGGTGATGAAGCCTTGCGATGTTGAGCCTGTGGTGGCCAAGGGCACGTCGGATATCGGCGTGACAATTGCGGGTGATACTTTGGATGGCTGTCCTGTGTTTTGCGGGCGTTTGATCAAGGGCGTGAAGAACGGGCCAAGCCCGCAGTGGCTTCAGGATTTGTTGCGCGCGATTGGCTTGCGTCCGATTTCGTTTTTGGTCGATGTGACCAATTATTTTACATACGATCAGAACCGGCCTTTGCATGTGTTTGATGCCGATAAGGTAAAGGGCAACCTTGTGGTGCACCGCGCCAAGGGCGGCGAGACCATCATGGCGTTGGACGACAAGGAATATACCCTTCAGGCCGGACAGATGGTGATTTCGGATGAGACCGGCCCCGAGAGCATTGCGGGGATCATGGGCGGCCTTGACACCGGATGCACCCAAGAGACGGTGAATGTGTTTGTTGAGAGCGCCTATTGGGACCCAATTCAGATTGCCTATGCGGGGCGTGCGCTAAAGATCAATTCCGATGCGCGGTACCGTTTTGAGCGCGGCGTTGATCCGGTGTTTACGCCCGAGGGGCTTGAGCATGCGGTGCGGATGATCGTGGATCATGCGGGCGGCGAGGCCAGTGAGATGGTTGTGGCCGGTGCTGTGCCGGATGTGAGCCGGGCGTATAAGCTTGATACTGACCGGGTGCAGTCGCTTGTTGGGATGGAGATTGCCGACGCGACACAGCGCGAGACGCTGACGGCGCTGGGCTTTGTTTTGGACGGGGACATGGCGCATGTGCCGTCGTGGCGGCCCGATGTGATGGGCGAGGCCGATCTGGTTGAGGAAGTGGCGCGGATTGCGTCGCTTGAGGGACTGGTGGGCAAGCCTTTGCCGCGTGTGCCGGGGGTGCCCGCACCCGTGATGACGCCAATGCAGAAGCGTTTGCAGATGGCGCGGCGGACGACGGCGGCGCTTGGGTACAACGAATGCGTGACCTATTCGTTCATTGATAAGAAAGCCGCGGCGTTGTTTGGCGGCGGCGATGATGCGACGATGCTGGAAAACCCGATTTCATCCGAGATGTCGCATATGCGGCCAAGCCTTTTGCCCGGCCTTTTGCAGGCGGCTGCGCGCAATCAGGCGCGCGGGTTCATGGACCTTGCCTTGTTTGAAGCGGGCGATGCGTTTCACGGCGGCGAGCCGGGCGAGCAGAACACGCAGGTGTCCGGCCTGTTGATCGGGCGCACGGGGCCAAAGGATGTGCATGGCGCGTCGCGGACCGTGGATGTGTATGATGCAAAGGCCGATGCCGAGGCCGTTTTGGCCGCGATTGGTGCGCCTGCGAAGGTGCAGATCATGCGCGGTGCGTCGGAGTGGTGGCATCCGGGCCGACACGGGATGATTTGTCTTGGGCCAAAGAAGGTGCTGGGCGTGTTTGGCGAATTGCACCCCAAAGTGTTGCGCGAGATGGGGATCAAGGGGACGGCTGTGGCCTTTACCTTGTGGCCCGCCGAGGTGCCGATGCCGAAGAAGGCGAGTGCGAACCGTGGGGCGCTGGCGTTGAATGATTTGCAAGCGGTCGAGCGTGACTTTGCCTTTGTGGTGGATGCCGATGTTGAGGCGTTAACCTTGGTGAATGCGGCAGCGGGTGCCGATAAGGCATTGATTGCCGATGTGCGTGTGTTTGACGAATTTATCGGTGGCAGCCTTGGGGAGGGTAAGAAATCCCTTGCGCTGACGGTGCGATTGCAGCCCAAGGACGCGACGTTGAAGGATGCCGATATCGAGGCCGTTGGGGCCAAGATTGTCGAAAAGGTGAGCAAAGCCACGGGCGGCGTTCTGCGCGGATAAAGCGGCAAGAGGGAGAGAGTAATGCGGGTATATTTGTCGGGTGAGATCCACACCGATTGGCGCGATCAGATTATTACCGGGGCTGAGGGTCTTGGGATCACGTTTGACAGTGCCGTCACCGATCATGCGGCCAGCGATGATTGTGGTGTTGCGATCCTTGGTGGCGAGGCGGACAAGTTTTGGCATGACCGTAAGGGCGCGATGGTGAATGCCATTCGCACGCGCAAGGGCATTGAGGCGGCGGATGTGGTCGTGGTGCGGTTTGGCGATCAATACAAGCAATGGAACGCCGCGTTTGATGCGGGATATGCGAGTGCGCTGGGTAAATC
>JALZWD010000059.1 GCA_023300365.1 Flavimaricola sp.
CACCTTTTGCGGATCATCGACAAGATCGTGTCCGCCGTTGGCCGCCGCGTCGACGAAAGCAACCCTTACGTCGATGCGCGTCTCCAAGACGGTTCGCGTTTCAACGCCATGGTTGGCCCGATTGCCGTGGACGGCAGCCTGGTTTCCATTCGTAAGTTTAAAAAGGACAAGCTGGCCATCGACGACCTGGTGAAATTCGGGGCCTTTACCGAAGAGATGGCTGCATATTTGCAAGCCGCCGTCGCGTGTCGTTTGAATGTTATCGTCTCGGGCGGTACGGGTTCTGGTAAAACAACCACGCTCAACGCTCTGTCCTCGTTTATCGACAACGACGAACGTATCCTAACGATCGAGGATACGGCCGAACTTCAGCTTCAGCAGACCCACGTGGGCCGGATGGAAAGCCGTCCGCCAAACGTCGAAGGCAAAGGGGCGGTTACCCCGCGCGATTGTCTCAAAAACGCCCTGCGTATGCGTCCGGACCGGATCATCGTCGGTGAAACGCGTGGCGAAGAAGTTATCGATATGCTTCAGGCGATGAACACAGGCCACGATGGTTCCATGACCACAATCCACGCCAACTCGGCGCGTGACGGTGTGTCTCGTTTGGAAAACATGATTGCGATGGCCGGTATTGAGATGCCGCTCAAAGCCACCAGAAGCCAGATTTCTTCGGCTGTGAACCTTATCGTGCAGGCCTCGCGTCTTCAGGATGGCTCGCGCCGCATGACATCGATCACCGAAATTACTGGCATGGAAGGCGAAGTGATCTCCATGCAAGAGGTCTTCCGCTACCAGCGTGTTGGCCTGACACCCGATAACAAGATCATCGGTCACTTCACCGCGACGGGCGTGCGAAGCCACTTCTCCGAGCGGTTCCGTCTGTGGGGCTACAACCTCCCCGCCTCGATCTTTGAACCCTTTGCAGCCGAGTAACCATTATGGAAATTTCAGCCGCCCCAATTATCTACGGCCTCGTCTTCATCGCCGTTCTTGCCTTGGTCGAAGGTATCTACCTGACCGTCTTTGGCAAATCGATCAGCCTGAACTCTAAGGTCAACCGCCGTATCGAGATGCTCGATAAAACTGGCGGACGTGAACAAGTCTTGGATCAGCTCCGCAAAGAGATGACCCAACACATGAAATCGCGCAGCATCCCGCTGTATTCGATTTTGGCCAACAAGGCCCAAAAGGCAAACATCGCCTTCTCACCAAGTCAGTTGATGATGGTGATGGGTCTGTTGTGTTTTGTCGCCTTCATCGCCCTGACCGTTGGCACAGATACCGCGATTGCCGTGCGTATCGTCGTCTCGATTGTCATGGGCATCGGTGCGGTGTTCTTCTGGGTTGGCTCCAAGGCCAAAAAGCGCTCATCGATGATCGAAGAGCAATTGCCCGATGCGGTTGAATTGATGGTCCGCTCGCTTCGCGTGGGTCACCCGTTTGCATCGGCCGTTAACATCGTGGCCAAAGAAGTGCCCGATCCGCTTGGCACCGAAATGGGTGTGATTGCCGATGAGGCGGCCTATGGTCGTGATATCGGCGAGGCGCTCAAGCATATGGCCGAACGCCTTGATATGCAGGATATGCGCTTTCTTGCGGTGGCCGTGACCATTCAGCAAACCGCTGGTGGTAACCTTGCCGAGATCCTTGATGGTCTGTCCAAAGTTATCCGCTCGCGCTTCAAATTGTTCCGCCGGGTTCAGGCGATTACAGCCGAGGCCAAATGGTCTGGCATGTTCTTGTCCTTCTTCCCATTGCTGGCCCTTGTCGCAATTAACCTGATCCAGCCGGGATATTATGACGACGTCAAAGACACCGACGTCTTCGTTCCCGCCTGTCTCGTTGTTGCCGGCTTCTTGGTCGCCAACGTCATCGTTATGCGGCGTCTCGTCGACATCAAAGTCTGAGGATTAGATCATGCTGTCTCAAATCGAAACATTCTTGGTCGACGCGCTTGGCCCCATGGGCCCCCTGCTCGCGGTTGGTATGCTTGGGGTCTTGTTGATCCTGATCACCCTGCCCTCGATGCTTAACGCGCGCAAAGATCCGCTCGACAAGCTGAACACAATCGCCAAAACCGCCGAGCCGTCCGAAAAGCTGCGCTCGGGCAATCAAAGCAAAGACAAGCTTGAGAAATACTCCAGCTTTCTTGAGCCACAAGACGAAGAAGAATATTCGGCTGTGCGCCTCAAGTTGTTGCAAGCGGGTTACCGCGACAAAAGCTCGGTCCGGATTTACCACTTCCTCCAGTTCTTGCTGGGTATCTTGTTCCTGATCGGCGGCATCGGCTTTGCGATCTACAAATCCACCACCGGCGACGTCGAAACACCCAAATTGATGATGTTCGCGCTCGGGCCCGGCGTTGTGGGCTATATGCTCCCCAAATACTGGGTCACACGCCGCCAAACCGCGCGCCAAGAGGCCATCGTCAACGCCTTTCCAGACAGCCTCGACATGATGCTGGTCTGTGTTGAGGCCGGTCAATCCATGGACCAAGCCATCTTGCGGGTGTCCCACGAACTTAAGTCGGGCTTCCCTGAATTGGCCGAAGAATACGAAATGGTCAGCCACGAGATGAAAGCCGGTAAAGACAAAACGCAAGTGTTGCGCGACATGTCCGAGCGTTGCGGCGTCTCCGACATCGCCTCCTTTGTGACCGTGCTGATCCAGTCTCAGCAGTTTGGTACATCCGTCGCCGACGCCTTGCGCGTTTATGCCGGCGAGATGCGTGACAAAAGGGTCATGCGGGCCGAAGAAAAGGCCAACAAACTGCCAACCAAGATGACATTGGCCACCATGATGTTGACGGTCCCGCCGCTTCTCATCATTCTAATCGGGCCGTCGATCTACGAAATCTCGACAATCCTTGGATCGGGCGGCTTGCA
>JALZWD010000060.1 GCA_023300365.1 Flavimaricola sp.
AGTGTAGGCAGGGGGTGCAATTGGGAATGTGATATGACGCGGGATCAGCCGTTCAACATTATGATCGTGGGTCAGGCCGGGCGGCTGCAGTATGAAGCCTTGTTGTTCATGGCCTCGCTTGTCTGCGGCATCTACACCGCGCGCTGGCTCGACACTCTGCGCAACACCGCACCCCCAATTGCACAATCTTAAACGCGAGTAACCGCTATGAACATCAAATCGATCTCCAAAACCTTTTCAATCAGTCCCCAGATTGCCCCCGATGATATGGCGGCCCTCAAAGAACAGGGCTTCACCACGATCATCTGCGCCCGCCCCGACAACGAGGAAGACGGCCAACCAAGTTTTGAAGAGATCAAGGCCGCGGCCACATCCGCCGGGCTAACGGCCGTGCACATCCCAATTGTGCCCGGCCAAGCCACCAGCGAAGACGTCCAACGCATGGACGAAGTCCTCACCAAGGCCGACGGCCCGGTGTTCGGATATTGCAAAGGCGGCCCAAGAGCCGAGGCTCTCTACCGCGCAACAGGCCGTTAAACCGGCCCGTTGGTCGCCTCAGTCGGCGTCGCGGCGGCGCTCATGCGTGCGGCGCATCACCAAATACATCAGGCCAACACCTGCGACAAAGGCTGCGAAACCAATGGCAACACTTGGGTTGTTTTGAAAAAACTGCATCTCAAACTCCATACTTTTCAACTTTTCTGAAAATCCACGGTATTTGCGAAATACGACGACAATAAGAACAAACCACGCGCAAACCACGACATGAGGTTACGGCGGGCGGCTGCGACATAGGGCTGCGATAGGCGGGCCTCAATGGGGCCTCAAACGGCCTTGCCGCCCCCGCCCAAACCGCTCGTTTTTCGCCAAACCGACACATGCCGCGTGCTTGTCGCGGTAAATGGCCCGCGCGCCCAATCGGCCCAACGCGCCTCGCGTTTCATCCCCGCAATGCGCGCCATAAGGTCCAATTCCGCAGGCCACGCATATCGAAACGGCACCGTCAGCGGCGGCTTGCCGTCCCAAGTGTGATGCGAGGCATAGGCCTGCGTCACCACGTCAAATGTATCGACACAGCGATGCCCGTCGCTTTGCTCTGAGACCACTGCGTTTTCCCCAAACGGAATTTTCTGAAGCGGTGGCACTAATGTCTCCACCACAAACCGCCCGCCGGGGGCCAAATGCCGCGCGGCATTTTCAAAACAGGCCACTTGGGCCTCCTGCGTCGTCAGATTGTCGAGGGTATTGTAAACAAGATAGACCAGCGCAAACGCCCCCGGCACCCGCGTCTGCGTCATATCGCCAAGGGCCACATCTATCGCGGCCCCGCCGGGTTTGCCCGCCAAAACCGCCGCCATCGCAGCAGAGATTTCAATGCCCGCAACCCGCACGCCCCGCGCCGCCAGCGGCAGGGCCACGCGCCCGGTTCCAATGGCAAATTCTAGCGCGGCGCCACCCGCCGCCAGCCACTCCAACACATCCACCATCCGGGCCACGTCGGCGGTATCACTGCCCCCATGCAGACTGTCATAGGTCGCCGCAACATTTGCATCAAAAATACCGTCACCGCGCGTCATACAAGGCCCCCATTCAGGTCCGATTTGCGATGGTGAAAATTGCGTTAAAATTTTGATTTTGCAGCAAAATCAGACAGATAGACCCCTGTCCAACCTTGGACACTTCAAATTTAGCGCAATCCTTCCTCCGCGATCTGCTCGGCCAGCAAGGCCATCGCCTGCCCCCGCGCCGCCGCGATAATCCCCGGCCCCGGCTCCTCAGGCAGCGCCACGCTCACCCGAAAAACTCCTGACCGATCCTGCCCGCGCCCCTCAAGTGAGGCCACAAAATATTGCCCCGCCAACCGGAATTCTTGCGTGCGCAGCGAGGCCACAAATTCCTCCACCCGCACCTCAACCCGCGCATCCGGAAAGCTCTCAAAAGGCCAAGGTTCCGACGCCACAGGCCGCTGCGTGATCACCGCCAAAGCCCGCGTCAACTCAAGCGTCACCCCCCGGCTCGGATCATCCGCCCACAGCAGGTCCGACGAGGTCAGCGAGCCATCCAAGGTCTCAACAAAGATCTCCTCCAACTCCGCATAAGACGGCAAGGTAACATCGCGCACCTCCACCGAACGGTAGGCCACCGACACCCGCGCTTGGGGTGAAATTTCCGGCACCGCATACCGCACCTCGGACGATGAAAAGCACCCCGCCAACAACAGCGTCGCCAAGATCGTAAGTTTGTTCATCACATCACCGCCTCAACAATGGGCTGCGTTCCAAAGCACGCGCCAATGATTGCACCGCCTGCGCGGCCTCCTCAACCTGCCGCAACGCATCGCGTGCATCACGTATCGCAGGAGATGTTTCCTCAAACCCACCCAGCGTGGTATCCGCTTGCTCGATCAACGCCGTCGCGCGGTTCAGCAATCTCGGAAGTCCCGCGGTCGCGATCGCGATTTCATCCGCCGCGCGCCGTGCCGCAACCAAGGCCGCGTTGGTATTCTCAACCGCACCCCCATCGCGCAACTCGGCCAGCACCGCGCTCACCTCATCCAAGGCCGATGCAAGAGCCGCCGGCACCTCTTGCGTGTCCGGGCTCGACACCAAGGCCTCCGCGCTGGCCACCATGCTGCTGACTTGCGCGACCAAGGTCTCGAGGTCCAACGCCTCCGCATTCGCCGCGATCCCGTCGATCCGCGCGATCAAGTCGGGCACGCCATCAAACGATCCCTCAAGCGCCCCCGCCGCCCCGGCCGCCGCATCCACCGCCGCCAGCAACCGCGCAGCAGCATCGCCTTCGTTCATTTGCGCAACCAAGAGATTGACCTCCGCCAAGGTCGCCTGCAATTCGCCCGACAGCGCGCCGACCTGTTCAGGCAACGCCTGCGCGGCATCGCTGCCAATCAAAGCTTGCGCATCAGCGGACAAACCTGTGATCTGTGCAACCAGCGCCTCAAGCGGAAGCCCGGCGGCGTTTTCAGCCACCGCCTCGATCTGCGCGATCAGTTCCGGCAAACCAACGAGTGATGTATCCAATGTGGCAGCGGCAGCCCCGGCGGCATCAACCGCCGCCAAAACCCGCGCAACACCGTCGCCTTCGTTCAGGTTCGCCAGCGTGCTTTGCACCTCGGCAACTGTTGCCGCAACTTGGTCCGGCAAGGCCTGTAGCCCTTCAGCTGCAACCAAACTGCGTGCGCCCTCTGCCAAGCCTGTGATCTCGTCGATCAATGCGGCAAGTTCGAGCGTATTTGCCGTTTCGGCCAGTGTTGTGATTTCGGCCATCAATGTCGGCACGCCGTCCAAAGATGCCTCGACACCCGCCGCCAGCGTTTGCACGGATTGCACCGCAGCGGTGACTTCGGCGATGGTCCCGGCCTCATCTAGGTTTGTCAATATTCCACGGACTTGCCCAACCGTTGCCTCTAGCTCGGCCATCAAAGTTCCCAATTGCGCGGGCAAGGCCTGCACATCGTCGGATCCGACGACGGCTCGCAAATCAGTGACCAAGGCACTTACTTCGGCGGGAACCGCTTGCGTCTCCGGGCTGCCAACAAGGATCGACGCGTTGTTCAAAAACCCAGTTGCGCTCTCGATCAATTCTTCGACTATAAGCTGCTCTTTCGTGCCTCGGCCATTATCGTCGACGACAATGATTTCGTACTCAACATTAGCTTGGCTCAGTACCGAGTTGATAGCTCTTTGTAGATAGTGTGCACGACCATGCGTTGGGATAACTGCTGTGACTGTTGGTGTACTCATCTTTCGAGCTATGCCATATAGTTAAATGATGACCTTCATTTTAGAGGTAACGTTAGAGAAACGATAGTCGTTTCTCTTTTACCCCACCATGTTTAAGGTGGGGTAAATAGACAATTGACCAGAGGATCATTTTTGGAAAACAGTGTTTACTACTTCGAATCAGTCAATGGTTACACTATTTATTGACGGCCTTGATGCCTCCCAAGGGAATACAAGTTGGAGTTTAGCTCTGGGGGTAAAATCTTCCTCGCGTACATCGAAAGATCCCCCAGATCCTGTCCGGCATGAGCTACCTGGCACACACCAACTGTGGGTTTCGCGACAATGGTTGAAATAAGTGGAATTGACGAATCGAGGGTTGTCGGAGTTGGGATGTGCGCCAAATACCAACCCTTGTGATGAGGGGACTTGATCGTCACGAGATTCACAATGGGTGTCTTTTGCCCGAATGTTTTCAGCGAGAAAGTTTTTTCCGACGTTATTATCATCATTTGACCACACAGAAACAGCAACAACAGTTGTATTAATTAGGTCGATATTTTTTACGTGTGCGTTGT
>JALZWD010000061.1 GCA_023300365.1 Flavimaricola sp.
GAACCGTAGGGTATCCCAGCCCACCCTCCAGCACTCTCGAGCCTTCAGGCTTGCTAGACGCTTTGGGCGGGGCGCAGAAACGGATAGGAACGTTGCATTCGGCGGACGACGGCGACCTGCTGCACCACCGTGAGCCCGTTCCCCCCCGTCATGTCGGCCAGGTCTTCCTCGAGCCCCCGTCGCGTGCGCGCCTCGAAGCGAGAGCTGTTCTGCCTCAGGGTGGTCTGCAGCCCGTGCAGGTGGAACTGTTCGGTACGGAGGGGAGCGGGAAACGGGGACAGGGTACGCGCGGGAGGCCATTCGAGCCGTCAATGGACCAGAGACCGGGGAGTGGGTGGGAATTAAAAACCCTCCTGCTACGAGTACCGCGCTCTTCTTTCTTCTTGCCACTCATCATATTCGCCCTTCTTCACTCTCTCCCTGCTATTACGGGGGGCCATAGTAAACAGGACCAAATATTGTCAGTAAAAATAGATAAATATATAGTTTTTTGTGGGTACCGCAGGTCCTATTTACTAAGAAGGTCCCCCGAAATAGTCGTAACTCAGAGCCGGGGTCACATAGCAGGCTCTCCTTCCCCCTCCTCCCACTACCGTACGTGCCTTCATTTTTATCGCGAGAACACTTCAGCCATTTCTTCTCTCGTCGTTTCGCGTCAAACTGAGCCTACCCACGGCACTACTCTCAGCAGTTGATTTATCTACTGTACGTAAAACTGAATCTGACTCTAATCCCAAGTGCTTCGTCCTTACAACGGGAGCACATTTCTAAAAAGGGTTAAGCTTTTAGTTTTGTATGAAAATGGGCACAAAACAAAATCATCCGCGGACGAGAAGTCACCGCACTTGAAGGTTTCGTGAGCGACTTTGCCCGCAAATACATTTCTACACCACCACCTATCCCGATACATAAGCAAGAACTCCCCGGGAATTAATTGATCCAGGGGGAAGAGAGCATTACGTAGGAAAAGACACTGCAGTTTTTTTCTTGTGGCATCTCTTCGTGGAGCCACTGATACTATTAATAGTAATTGGTGGCAATGAGGCGCGACCTCAGTTCCTGCAGTAGTCGAATCTGCGATGCATCATGCTGGGCGAATACGGATTGTTGTGCTGAACCAACACGAACGAACATCTACGTACGCAGTCGTACGTATCGGTGACGTTTGGGTTCATTCTTTTCAGAAAACAAACCGTCAGCAGCAGCAGCAGCAGCAGTAGGGCACACGAGGCCAGGGTCAGCGTCGCTGTACGCTCGTCTTGTCGGTCCAATCCTTGAACCCTTTGTACACGTGCTCGATTTGCTGTATGTTTCGTGGATCCCCAACTCGAAATTCGGCATAATTTGAAGACGAAAAATCTGCACCTAACATGTGTCCAACAGAGAGAGCTTCTCGCAGCAGGTGCCACCACCACTACTACTGCTGTACGACATCTACAGCAGACCTTCTCCAGCAGCAAAACAGATGCAGCAGCAGTAGCAGCTGTAGGGCGCACGAGGCCAGGGTCGGCGTCGCCGTACGCTCGGCTTGTCGGTCTAACCCTTGAACCCTTTGTACACGTACTCGATTTTGTTGCGTGCTTCCTGGTTCCAACTCGAAATTCGGCATAATTTGAAGTTGAAAAGTCTGCCACCTCATGTATGTGTATCCAACAGAGCTTCTCGTAGCAGGTGTCACCAATACTACTGCTGTACGACATCTGCAGCAGAGCTTCTCCTGCTTCTCCGTCTCCCCATCAGTAGGAGGGTGGGCCTGACAATACCACCTGCAGCATGTCTTGGGACACGGCCCGAACGTTGTTGCGGACAGGCACATTCTGCCTGCGAGAACTCGTAGAGTTGGCTTTCGTTAGGTAGAACTAAAAAAACGAAAACCGTTTGAGATATTTTTCGGTTTTGTTTTTTTCTAACCTTGGCCTAATCATGTGCCTACACACGTTGCCGCACCTAGCTCGACCAACTCTGAACGACTCAGAACCGCGCCAGCACGAGAAGGTTTCGTTAGTGTGTGTGTGCGTGCACAGAGCCCGCCGGGACTGGCCTTGGTGCTGTGTGCGTTGAGCGCGGTGGACAAACGTGGCCGAAGAAAATGTTGAATCACACACGCACACTTACAGAAAAACTAAAAAGGCACCCTACTCTCGTGCACGATTCGCTATGAAGAGGCTTTTTTTCCTTGGAAAACCAGGGGAAAAAAGGCTCGCGCTTCGCACTCGCGCGCCTCACTATAAGACACTTGACTAGGCGTAGGGAGTCGCTTCGTGACGTATACGGAACGAGAATCGAGATTCAAAAACTCCACGCCTCGGACAGATCAACTACAGATCATCTACAGATCATCCACAGATCATCTACAGATCATTCCGACTGGACGATCTAGATATTTCCAGGCAGACCTCTTTCTCGTCTGTACTATTGCGGGGGACCATAGTTAATAGGACCTATGGTATACAAAAAAAACTGTATATTTAACAGTTTTACTAACAATATTTGATCCTACTAACTATGATTCCCCTTAATATTAATATCTATTAATTGCTCATGTTATCGGGTGGGGCTCGTATGATCTGCATCGTCTATTTAGCCCACGTTTCCGGGGTTGGACGATCTGTGCTGTGCAAATCCTGCACATCCTCTCACAACGACAGTCGAGGAACTGTTACGAGGGGTCATACTATTACGGGGGACCATAGTTAATGGAAACCTATGGTATACATAAAAACCTGTTTATTTAACCATTTTCACTAACAATATTGGGTCCTACCTGGTATTAACTATGGTTCCCCGTAAATAGATACCACTGGAAGACCAAATGTTGTTGAATACCTGGTAGTAATAGTAGGGAAATATATAGGTTTTTGTGAGTACCGTAGGTCCTATGTGCTGTCCCCCGTAATAGATGATCTACTGACTGTGGGCCATGCGCCGTCCGAGGTATGTATGTGATATTAACCCTTTTAGAACCGCAGCCCCATTTTGGGGACAAAGTACTCAAACTTCGACTGGTTTGTCCCCAAAACGGAACTGCGGTTCTAAAAGGGTTAACAGTTTGACATGATACCGAAAAACAAAACAAAACGCTATGATACGATTTCGGCAGTCGATGCTTTGATTGTTTTCGTTCACCACCATCAGCATAAGAAAACACGGAGGCGCCAGAGGGGATGGAGGGCGAAACGCGTTCGTTACGATGTATCGAAACCTCGATATTCCGATACATCGTAGCGCCCCATACGATATCCAACGCTATTATTAATAATAGTCAGCAGACAACGGCACACATAATACCGCGGCCGGCTGCCCGCGCTCCCCTCTCACCGCCAGCTTGCCCGTTTCCTCATTGCTGAGCAGGCTCCGGCTTGCGGCGCCAGGCTCACCATCGAGGTCCTGATCACCCACGAACCCTCTGCGCACGGGAAATAAATAGGAAGGGAGACAAAATATTCGTCCCACTGCACCGATATAAACACAAGTCTACTATTATACGACTACGGTTGAATTGAGCCTCAGCGAAACCGTTTTTTTTCTAGTTTCGGGTTTTTAGAAAAAAGCAGGAGAGGCGGAAATTTCCTGCCGCATCATAAAATATACCAGGTACCACTATTGATAGGTGCCTAAACTTGAGGATCGCTTGTATACTGGCATTTAACCCAAACGTTCCTTCTGTGATGGGAAAATGGGGGTGCCAAACACACCTGTCGATACCCCGTCCTCAAGGTTGGCGGCATATTCATCCGCCGCAGACATCATGCCCTTATCGGCCAAACCTGCATCAAACCCGGCCTCTTCCAAACAGGCACGGATGACAGACTCCTCGGCAATATCCTTTTGATCGGCCCAACACGACCGGCTGATCGCAGAACAAAGCTTGCCCATATCCCCCGAACCATCGGCTTGTGCCGCAATAATCGCATAGGCTGCCGGCGCCCCATTTGTCGGCCAATGCGCAGGCTGAAGGTTCAAGGGCATCCCAAGCTTCTTGGCCTGCCGGTTCAACTCTTGCGCCCGCAAAACACCACGGTTGGGGTGCCTGTCTTTTGGCGGTGTGCCACCCGTCCGCGAAAACAACGCCATGATATCCAACGGGCGATATGTAATCGTCGCACCATGCTTGGCCGCGATCTCCTCAAGCCGCGTTCCCGCCAAGTATACATATGGTGAGAGCGTCGCGGTAAAATACTGAATATTGGGCATTTGTCGTCCTTTAAAGGGTCTAATTTCTAGGCCTAAACCTAGGCATGTGATACGCGGTGTCAACGCGCCGATTCCATTATCGAACAAAGGATATTCCATGCCACAGGTCATTGAGCCCAAGCTTTTTGCAGGTAACGCCAACCAACCTCTGGCCTCCGCTGTCGCCCGCCGCATGTCGATGCACCGCGGCATTAACGTGGGCTTGGTCGACGCGCGCGTCGAACGGTTCAACGACGGCGAGATTTTCGTCGAAGTGTTTGAAAACGTGCGCGGCGAGGACATGTTTATCATCCAACCCACGTCCAATCCCGCCAACGATAACCTGATGGAATTGCTGGTCATTTCCGACGCCCTACGCCGCTCATCGGCGGCTCGTATCACCGCCGTGATCCCCTATTTTGGCTATGCCCGCCAAGACCGCCGCACCAAGGCACGCACGCCGATTTCCGCCAAACTTGTCGCCAATCTAATCGCCGAGGCCGGGATCGAACGGGTTCTGACAATGGACCTCCACGCCGCCCAAATCCAAGGCTTCTTCGACATCCCCGTCGATAACCTCTACGCATCGCCAATCTTTGCCCTCGATATTAAGCACCACTTCAAGGGCAACATGGACGACATCATGATCATCTCGCCCGACGTCGGCGGCGTGGCCCGCGCCCGCGAACTGGCCCAGCGGATCAAGGCCCCCCTCGCCATCGTTGACAAGCGCCGCGAAAAGGCGGGCGAAGTGGCCGAAATGACTGTCATCGGCGACGTCAAAGGCAAACGCTGCATTATCGTCGATGACATCGTCGACACCGCCGGAACCCTGTGCAAGGCCGCCGACACACTGATCGACGCCGGCGCAAAAGAGGTCCACAGCTATATCACCCACGGCGTGCTCTCGGGCCCCGCTGTTGGACGGATTGAGAAATCCGTGATGAAATCACTCGTCATCACCGACAGCATCCAAGCCACCGAACCGGTTCTGGCCTGCAAAGACATCCGCGTCGTGCCAACCGCCCCGATGTTTGCCCAAGCCGTCCTCAATATCTGGAACGGCACGTCCGTCTCGTCGCTGTTTGATCACGAGACGCTCTCGCCAATTTACGAAGGCATGTATTCCGCCACCTAAAGCAGGGGACACTCCCCCCCTAGCTGACATCCCAATTCTGATCGTCGCTAACCGGGCCAATCGCCATCCAATTTACCCGCGCGCGGGCAACCTTGGTATCGCCCCATGTGCGAAACACAATCGTAAACCCCGCCTTGGTGATATCCTCGGTGCCCACATCAACACGGGCAAAAGCATCGTTCGAAATATCCCACATCGACAATCCCACATGCACCGCAGGTGGCTGAACAAAAGGCTCGGCAAAGCTTGCATGCACACGGATATGCCGCGCCCCATCGCCCGTCCACATATCGCCGTCATGTTCAAAATCAGAAAACAGAACCGTATCGCCCTGCTCAATCCCAACCCGATGATGTGAAATCTTGATCATAAACGCGATACTTTACAGCCAACTCATGCACTCTGCCTCTCAAATACGGCAAATACACCGTCTCGAAAAGCCAATCCTGCACGTGGCCCCACGGCAAAACTTGCGGCGTGCCAAACGAAAAAGGCCCCGCAAATGCAGGGCCTTGTTCAATTCTATCTGGCACGGCCTAGTTTGAGGCCGAAAGCCCAATCGTATCACCCATGGCAACCATATCCGCGAGCAGCTTGGCTGCGTCATCCACAGGGCCCGGCTCGTTGACAAAATCGCTCGCCTTGGCATGTGCATCGCGCGCGGCTTTGACCATTCCGTCAAACACCTCTTGCGTCACATCACCCTTAGGCAGGGCTTGCTCGGCCAAAACCGAAACGCCTGTCGCGCTGATCTCTGCAAAACCGCCAGAGACAACATAGTCGTCCGTGCCGCCCGCATGGGTCACGCTCAGGATACCGGGGCGCAATGTGGTGATCGTGGCGGCATGGCTTCCCATGACCGTCATATCGCCGTCCGCACCGGGGATCTGTACGGCCGTGGCCTCAAGCGACGCAAGGCGACGCTCAGGGCTGACCAGATCAAATTGCAGTGTCTCTGCCATTGGTTTTCCTTACGCCGCGTCCGCAGCCATTTTCTCGGCCTTGGCTTTCACTTCGTCGATGCCACCAACCATGTAGAAGGCGCCCTCGGGCAGGTGATCGTATTCACCGGCAACAACGGCCTTAAACGAGGCAATCGTATCCTCAAGAGCAACCTGCACACCAGGCGAGCCTGTGAACACCTGCGCCACGTCAAACGGCTGGCTAAGGAAACGCTGGATCTTACGCGCACGTGCCACGGTCAGCTTATCTTCTTCCGAAAGCTCGTCCATGCCCAGAATGGCGATGATATCCTGCAAGCTCTTGTACCGCTGAAGCATCTGCTGAACGTCTGTCGCCACACCGTAATGCTCTTCGCCCACAACCGCAGGGTCAAGCAAACGCGAGGTCGAGTCGAGCGGGTCAACAGCCGGGTAAATACCAAGCTCCGAAATCGCACGGTTCAAAACGGTTGTCGCATCAAGGTGCGCAAACGATGTCGCAGGTGCCGGGTCGGTCAAGTCATCCGCAGGCACATAAATCGCCTGAACGGATGTAATTGACCCGTTCTTTGTCGATGTAATCCGCTCCTGCATCTGGCCCATGTCTGTGGCCAATGTCGGCTGATAGCCCACCGCAGAAGGAATACGACCAAGCAAAGCCGAAACCTCGGAACCGGCTTGGGTAAAGCGGAAGATGTTGTCCACAAAGAACAAAACGTCAGTACCAGATTGGTCACGGAACGATTCCGCCATTGTCAGACCCGACAAAGCAACCCGCATACGCGCTCCGGGAGGCTCGTTCATCTGACCGTAAACCAAGGCAACCTTGGATTTGGTCAGGTCGTCGGCGTTGATAACACCAGATTCGATGAATTCGTAGTAAAGGTCATTACCCTCACGTGTCCGCTCGCCCACACCGGCAAAAACCGAATAGCCCGAGTGCACTTTGGCGATGTTGTTGATCAATTCCTGAATAAGAACTGTCTTACCAACACCCGCACCACCGAACAGACCAATTTTACCACCCTTGGCGTATGGCGCCAAAAGGTCGATCACTTTGATGCCTGTCACCAAAACTTCCGAGGCTGTCGACTGTGCCTCAAACGGTGGCGCATCGGCGTGGATCGAGCGGCGCTCGTCTTCGCCAATCGGGCCTTTTTCGTCCACGGGGTCGCCAACAACGTTCATGATGCGGCCCAATGTGGCGTCGCCCACGGGCACGGTGATCGGGCCCTTGGTGTCTGTCACGTCTTGGCCACGAACGAGGCCCTCGGTGGCGTCCATCGCAATGGCACGAACTGTGTTCTCGCCAAGGTGCTGGGCAACCTCAAGGGTCAGGGACTTGCCATTGTTGTCAGTGGTCAAAGAGTTGAGGATCTCGGGCAGATCGCCTGTGAACTGTACGTCCACAACCGCGCCGATGACCTGCGTAATCTTGCCAGTCGCTTTTGCTTTTGCCATTTCTTGTCTCCGGTCCGGTTAAAGCGCTTCCGCGCCCGAAATAATTTCGATCAGCTCGTTGGTGATGACGGCCTGACGCGAGCGGTTATACTCGATGGTCAGCTTGTCGATCATCTCGCCAGCGTTGCGTGTTGCGTTGTCCATCGCCGACATACGTGCACCCTGCTCGGACGCGCCGTTCTCGAGCAGTGCCGAGAAGATCGCCGTGGCAACCCCGCGCGGCAAAAGATCGGCCAAAATGGCCTCTTCGCTCGGCTCATAGTCGTAAATGGTGCCATCAGTCGGCGCGTCGTCCGTTGCCTCAAACGCGGCAGGGATGATTTGCTTGGCTGTTGGGATTTGCGTCACGACGTTCTGGAATTCAGAATAGAAAATCGTCGCCACATCAAATTCGCCAGTGTCAAAACGCCCAAGGATATCTTGGGCGATGCCCTGCGCGTCGCTATAGGCCACCCGCTTTACCTCGGTCAAATCAACATGATGCACGAAATGCTCGCCCAACTCGCGGCGCACCGCATCGCGGCCCTTTTTGCCCACAGTCACGATCTTAACCGTCTTGCCATCGGCAAGCAGGTCATGCGCATGTGTGCGGGCCAGTTTGGCGATGTTGCCGTTAAAGCCACCACAAAGACCACGCTCGGCCGTCATGATAACCAACAGATGCACCTGATCGCTGCCCGTACCGGACAACAGCTTGGGCGCACCATCCGCAGAGCCAACAGAAGCCGCAAGCCCTGCCATCACGGCGTTAAACCGCTCTGTATAGGGACGCGAGGCTTCCGCAGAATCTTGGGCACGGCGCAATTTCGCCGCCGCAACCATCTGCATCGCCTTGGTGATCTTCCGCGTGGATTTCACGCTTTCGATCCTGTTTTTTAGGTCCTTAAGACTTGGCATAGGCCTTGTCTCCTATCTCAGGGTCAGCGGTCTAGGCGAAATCGGCGGCAAACGCATCAAGCGCTGCTTTGATTTTGTCTTCGGCGTCGCCTTTGATCTTGGGATCGTCCTTTGTGATCATATCAAGCACATCAGAACCCTTGGTCCGCATGTGATTAAGCAATCCTGCTTCCCAACGGCCAACGTCTTTGACGTCAACATTGTCGAGATAACCCTTGGTGCCCGCATAGATCACACACACGATCTCGGCGTTGGTCAGGGGCGAATACTGCGGCTGCTTCATCAGCTCGGTCAAACGCGCACCGCGGTTCAACAGGGCCTGCGTCGCGGCATCCAAATCGGACCCAAACTGCGCAAAAGCGGCCATTTCGCGGTACTGAGCAAGCTCAAGCTTAACCGGACCAGCAACAGACTTCATCGAATTTGTCTGCGCAGATGATCCAACACGAGACACCGAAAGGCCTGTGTTCACAGCCGGGCGAATACCCTGATAGAACAACTCGGTCTCAAGGAAGATCTGACCATCAGTGATCGAAATCACGTTTGTCGGAATAAACGCCGAAACGTCACCACCTTGGGTCTCAATGATCGGCAACGCCGTCAAAGATCCCGCACCATTGTCCTCGTTCAACTTGGCCGAACGCTCCAAAAGACGCGAGTGAAGATAGAAAACGTCACCAGGATAGGCTTCACGACCCGGCGGACGACGCAGCAAAAGCGACATCTGACGATACGACACAGCCTGCTTGGAAAGGTCATCATAAATGATCAAAGCGTGGCGGCCATTGTCACGGAAGTGCTCGGCCATCGCGGTTGCAGAATACGGCGCAAGATACTGCATCGGCGCAGGATCAGACGCGGTCGCGGCCACAACAGTGGTGTACTCAATCGCACCGCTCTCTTCGAGCTTCTTAACCAGCTGCGCCACAGTCGACCGCTTCTGGCCGATCGCAACATAGATACAGTACAACTTGTCGTACTCGTTCTCGGCGGCATCGTTATACGATTTCTGGTTCAGGATCGTATCAAGCGCCACGGCTGTTTTACCGGTCTGACGGTCACCAATGATCAACTCGCGCTGGCCACGGCCAATCGGGATCATCGCATCAACAGACTTAAGGCCTGTCGCCATCGGCTCGTGAACCGATTTACGCGGGATAATGCCCGGCGCTTTGCTGTCGGCTACGGCGCGCTTGGATGTCTTGATGTCACCCTTGCCGTCCAATGGGTTGCCCAAACCGTCAACAACACGGCCCAGCAGTTCGTCCCCTGTCGGGACTTCCACAATAGACTTGGTGCGCTTAACAGTATCGCCCTCTTTAATGTCCCGGTCGGAACCAAAGATAACGCAACCGACGTTGTCGGCCTCAAGGTTAAGGGCCATTCCGCGGATACCACCGGGGAATTCAACCATCTCACCGGCCTGAATGTTATCGAGGCCATAGACGCGGGCAATACCGTCACCGACGGAAAGAACCCGGCCCACCTCGGCCACCTCGGCCTCTTGGCCAAAGTTTTTGATCTGGTCCTTGAGGATCGCAGAAATCTCAGAAGCGTTGATCGCCATTAACGGACCTCTTTCATGCTGTTCTGGAGTGCCTTGAGCTTGGAGGCGATCGACGTATCGATCATCTTCGAACCCACTTTAACGACAAGACCGCCGATGAGGCTTTCATCAACGGTCTCGGTGATTTTCACAGTCTTGCCAGTCTGCTTGGAAAGCGATTTGGCAAGCTTGTCTGATTGCGCCTTGGTCAGTGCCTTGGCACTTGTCACGTCAGCGGTTACTTCGCCTTTTTCATCCGCGATGCGTCCGCGCAGGGCGGCAATCATCTGCGGCAAAACAAACAGGCGGCGCTTGCTGGCCATCAGGCCCAACACGCTTGCCGTTGTCGGCGACAGTTTCATCTTTTTGGCAACACCCGCGATCGCGGCGGATTGCTCTTCGCGCGTGTAAATCGGCGAAGACGTCAGGGTGCGCAAATCGTCGCTTGCGGCCAATGCGGCCTCAAGTGCGTCTACGTCCTTTTCCAATGCCGTCATGCCTTTGGCTTTACCCTCAAGGGCAATGTCAAATACGGCGGATGCATAGCGTTGCGCGATGCCGGTTGAAATCGAAGCTGGTTCGGACACGTCCACCCTTCCGATGGTTGGGGCCTGACAATCCCGGTCGCATTGGGATCACTCGGCAGCTTACGTCGGCCCTCAAAAGTTGCGAAGGCGTTAAATCAAGGGCGATGTAGCAGACAGATTTGTATGCCGCAAGCCGCGTTGGCTTGGTATTTTGGTTTGATTGAAAACGTACATGTGCACAGCAGAATTGTTATTTTCTTGGGTCTCGCGCCGCAATGCGGCACCCCCTGCGACATTCCGCCCCGCCTTACAGGCCTTATGCTGGCTCCGCCGCGGGCGATCTGATTCCACTCAACACGCCGCGCGCCGCCTTGGCCCGAACCGGCGTGCCCCTTGGCGTCACCACGTGCTTGCTCACCTCAACCATCAAAACACCCCCCGCCGAAAACAGCGGCATATGCCGACCGACCATCTCTAGAATGCCGGCGGTCTTGCGCCATGTCCGCTTGTGCGATGGCGGTTGATAGAGTGTCGAAATCTGCCGCTCGGTGATAAAACGGTGTTTGCGCAATTGCGCATCCAACTGCCCCAATGAATAGGGCCGCCCATATCCAAACGGCGTGCCATCACTGCGCGACCAAAGCCCCGCCCGGTTGGGCACCACAAAAACCGCCTGCCCGCCGGGGCCAAGCACGCGCCAACATTCCTCCAAAACGGCGGCTTGGTCGTCTGATGTCTCAAGCCCATGCATCACCACCAGCTTGTCAACATGCCCGGTCTCAATCGGCCACATCGTATCTTCGCAAAGAACGCTCACATTCCGCTCGCCTGCGGGCCACGGCATCACACCCTGCGGCCCCGGCATCAGGCCAATCACCCGCCGCGCATCCGCCAAATAGGGCCGCAACAACGGCACCGCAAATCCAAACCCCGCAACCGTTTGCCCTTTGGCCTCCGGCCACCACTGCACCAATTGATCGCGCACAACCTTTTGCGCCGCCCGCCCCAACGGACTGCGGTAATAAAAATTGCGCAGATCAAGCACATCAAGATGCATTGCAGACGCGGCCTTCCTCGGTCACTCTCTCATTCAACATAACAACAGGATCGCACAAGACCATGGCCGCACTGCCCAAAAACACAACAATTCTGACAATCCCCTGCCTGTCAGACAATTATGCCTTTTTGATCCACAACGCAGACACCAACGAAACCGCCCTGATCGACGCGCCCGAACCTGCGCCCATCCAAGCCGCACTTGATGCACAAGGCTGGACCCTGACGGATATCTTGCTCACCCATCACCACTGGGATCACATCGACGGCCTCGACGCCCTGCGCGGCACCGCCCGCGTGATCGGCGCCACCGCCGACGCCCACCGCCTGCCCCCGCTTGATCTTGCCGTGGCCGAGGGCGACAGCATCACAGTTTGTGGCGCCCAGACCGACATCTTTGACGTCTCGGGCCACACCGTCGGCCATATCGCGTTTCACATGCCCACGCTGCACGCCGCCTTTACCGCCGACAGCCT